>JAIDPP010000276.1 GCA_029062725.1 Muribaculaceae bacterium
GAATAGGATTATGGCTGGCCGTTATGATGATGCCGCCGCAAGCATTCTCTCCCGTAACGGCAAGTTCTGTCGTGGGAGTTGAGGCCATTCCGATATTGACCACATCGAAACCCATTGAAAGAAGTGTGCCGCATACAAGGTGAGAGACCATCTCGCCCGAGATTCGTCCATCGCGGCCGACTACAATGGTATTTCCTTTTACGGGAGTGGTCCGCCGGATAAAAGTTGCGTAGGCAGCCGTAAACTTTACAACATCAACACTACTGAGACCGTCTCCCTGACGGCCGCCGATTGTTCCTCTGATACCGGATATAGATTTAATCAGTGCCATTTTTTCTTCTTATCGGTTAATTATTCCCTCTACTTTCTTATCCCTTTATTTCAATATTCCGCCTTGAAATACTTTATCTTATAAAAATATGGAAGACATGAAGTCATCTCTTCAGGCATACCCATAGGCGATTTTATCACCAGGTTCACCTCTGAATTGTAACCCACGTATCCCAAGGGCAGTTGCAATCCCTCACCCCATACAGTAGTGGAAGGGATTGCTGTGTTGCCGTAAATAAAACTATCGCTTACGTAGCTCAAGTCGTTGGCGTTTCCTATCCATGGAGCAGGTAGTCCGTTATACAGATCCTTGATATTGCGCGTCATATAGCGGAAGATCACGGTCTGTCCTTTTTCCGGACGGTCTGTCATGTCTCCGCGGTTGATAACCTGCATATAGACATTCCCGTCTTCATCCATCTTATAAAAGGGAGCATTCTCCCCGGTGACGAAAACGGAATCCTCCGGCACGTAGGGCACGATCTCCCGATCTGCCAAAAACCAGTTGACAGCATGCTCCTCCTCGTTAAGAAGTTCCGAGTAGCTTTTGGTCTTTTCGCAAGAACCGAATAAGAGCACCGCCATTCCGGCAAGAGCCACGCTTAAATATGTTTTCAATCTATTCATTGTGTCAAAAAAATCAGTTTCTCCAGTCAATACGCTCTATTCTCTGAGGAAGAAACGAGTCATATTTTCCCAGGGATTCGATAAGTATTTTTCTACATTCTTCGAGAGGTCCTTTATATTCCCCTCCGGCAGCCTGAAGATGACCTCCCCCTCCGAAAAGATCAGCACATATTTTCGAGACGGGAAAATCGTATCTGCTGCGCGCTGAGATCTTTATCTGATCGGCATCCTCGCGGAGGAATATGCTATACACTATTCCCCGGATATTGAGAGGCATGTTAACCAATCCCTCAGAATCTCCCTTCTCATAATGAAACCTGTCGAGGTCCTCCTTTGACAGCGTCGTGATAACGGCGCGATGGTGTGGGAAGATTTCCATCTTTTCAGAAAGGGCATAAGATTTTAAGCGGAGGCTGTCGTAACTGCATGCCTTAACACACTCATCGATGATACGGGTCTTGTCGGCACCTTTTTCAAGAAGCCGCATCAATACCTCGTAAATCTCCGGATCCGGACAATTGACCGTGAAATTCTGAGTGTCGGTTATCATCCCGCAAAGGATGCAGGTGGCGCAATCTTTGTCAATCTCGTCGTAAAGGCCTAAAGCCGCGATAATCCTGAACACAAGCTCACATGTCGAAGAGATCTTAGGGAATGAAAACATCACTTCACAATTCATATCCGGAAACTCATGATGATCGATAAGTATCTTACGTGCTTTCGAGCCTTGAATGAGAGGAGCTAAATGATCCTGTCGTGAAGCGGTGTTGAAATCACAGCAGATAATCAGATCGGCTTCCTCCACAAGATGGGTGCAGTAAGGGTCGTGGCGGGTATAGACAGCGATCTCTCCGGCCCCCGGAAGAAACCGAAGCGAACGCGGGAGCATGTCGGGCACCACCACGGCAGCCTCCTTGCCCAGTTTTCTAAGAAGATGCCACAAGCCGAGAGTGCTCCCGATGGCGTCACCATCGGGATGGACATGACAAGTCAGAACAATGCGTTTGCAC
>JAIDPP010000277.1 GCA_029062725.1 Muribaculaceae bacterium
CCTCTCTGAGCGGTTGTCGAGCAGTTGGCATACATCCAGTCCATACCCTTGGCTGCGAACAGAGGCATCAAAGACTGAGTAAGTTCCTCTACAGTCTCATTGAAGGCTTCGGATGGGGAGTGGCCGTTTTCACGGAGTACTTCATACTGCGCGAGAAGGAGTCCCTGGATTGCACCCATCAGAGAACCACGTTCTCCGGTGAGGTCACTGTAAGCCTCACGCTTGAATGTAGTTTCAAATACATAACCGGACCCGATACCGATCGCAAGAGCCAGTGTACGGTCAAGCGCACGACCGGTATAATCCTGCTCGATGGCATAGCTGGAGTTCAGACCGCGTCCTTCGAGGAACATTGTGCGAAGGGAGGTTCCGGAACCCTTTGGAGCCACAAGGATGAGGTCGATATCTTTGGGTGCAACAACACCTGTGCGCTCAGGCCATGCAATGGCGAACCCATGTGAAAAGTAAAGGGCCTTGCCTGCGGTGAGATATTTCTTGATAGTTGGCCAAACGGAGATGACCGCGGCGTCGGAAAGAAGACACATGATGATAGATGCCTTGTCGCAAGCCTCCTCTATGGAGAAGAGTGTCTCCCCGGGCACCCAGCCGTCGGATATAGCCTTTTCGAAAGTCTTCCCCTCACGCTGCCCTACGATCACGTTGAAACCGTTATCGCGAAGGTTCATGGCCTGACCGGGACCTTGAACACCATAACCGATCACAGCGATAGTCTCGTCCTTGAGCACTTCGCGAGCTTTTTCAACAGGAAATTCCTCACGGGTGATTACATTCTCCTCGATTTCCCCGAATTTCAATTTTGCCATAATGATTTTATTTTAGATTTTATTGACCTTAAATTCATTTAAATTACCTCCTCGTAGATGTTTGGAAGAAGAGAAACGCGGAGGACATCGATACGCTTCTCGATCTGCTTTATTATCTGTTCTTTTATTTCAGGAGAACTGCGGAAGATAACCTTGATCTTATGAACGCCTTCCGTCGAGCATGGTTTTGCCTCCAGATATTCTATGTTCACGCATCTGCGGCTGAATATCATTGCAACCTGATGAAGAACTCCGACATGATTTTCGGAATATACCTCTACTGTATAAAACTGATTATCCATAGGTCGTTATTTTTCCGGATTATACAATACCCCCTCTGCCAAAAGGATATGATCCACGGCGGCTCCCGGCGGTGTCATGGGAAATACCATGTCTTCCGGGTCGATATTTATATTGAGCAGATAGGGGCCTTCTCTCTCCTTCATGCGTCGGATCGCATCCTCAAGGTCTTCTCTTGAAGCCACATCTTCCGCTGGAATCCCATAAGCGTCCGCGATCATTCTGAAATCAGGATTGACCATCGGAGTTGCGCTGAACCGGCTGTTAAAGAAGAGATGTTGCCACTGACGCACATTCCCAAGGAAATTGTTGTTGAGTAGTATTATCTTGACTCCGAGGTTATATTCCATTATCATCCCAAGTTCCTCCAAGGTCATCTGGAAACCTCCGTCACCTACAAATAGAACTACGTCCCTCTCCGGACAAGCGATTTTCGCGCCGATCGAGGAGGGGAGACCGAATCCCATGGTTCCCAATCCTCCTGAAGTGACAATACTCTTTGGAGCTGTAAACCTGAAATATTTCACAGAGAACATCTGGTTCTGTCCGACATCCGTGACGAGAATAGCGGAGTCATTGAAAGCGTGGCTTACTTTATCTATGACCTCCCCCATGAGCATTGTCCCGTCGGATGTGCGTCCCTCAATTTCACGAGCCATCACTTCTGTCCTCTCAACTTGTGCATGGGGTTCGAATGATGCATTCCATTCTTCACGTGTCACTTCATTTACAAAAGGAATAAGCTTGCTTAGCGCCTTATCCGCGGAGCCATGCACATGAACATCGCATTTGATGCACTTGTCAAATTCACTTGCATCTATATCGACGTGTATTAACTTAGCCTGAGGCGCGTAAGCGTTTACTGCACCGGTGACACGGTCATCAAACCTCATTCCAATAGCGAGGATAACATCCGCGTTGTTCGTGTTTATATTAGGACCGATATTTCCATGCATTCCAAGCATCCCCTTATTTAGTGGATGCGAAGAGGGGATAGAGGATAATCCAAGCATGGTGGTGGCCACAGGTATATCTGCCTTTTCTGCAAGTTCTTTAAGCAGCTTCTCGGCGTTGGCAATCGAAACACCGTGACCAGCAAGGATCATTGGGCGCCTGGAATTGTTTAGAAGCTCGGCAACCTCAAGAATTACAGAATCCTTTATTTCCGGATCGGGATGATAACTCCGTATAGCCCCGCATTCAGCCGGAACGTATTCCGCCAAGGAGGTCTGCGCATCTTTAGTCAGGTCGATTACAACAGGACCGGGACGTCCGGAATTGGCAATATAGAATGCCTTCGCTACAATTGCAGGTATATCCTCAGCCTTTCTTACTTGAATAGTCCATTTCGTAACAGGAAGAGTGACGCTTACAATGTCTGATTCCTGAAATGCATCCTTCCCCAGAAAAGAAGTGGCTACCTGACCGGTAACTGCGACAATCGGCGTGCTGTCGATTAGTGCGTCATTGAGACCGGTCAGAAGATTCATCGCGCCGGGTCCAGACGTGGCAAACACAACTCCTGTCTTCCCCGAGACTCTTGCGAATCCTTCCGCGGCATGAATTGCACCCTGCTCATGGCGAGCCAGATAATGTTTAATACGGTCTGAGTAATCATAGAGTTTATCATATACCGGCATGATTGTTCCTCCCGGATAACCGAATATATTCTTTACTCCCTGATCGACCAGAGATTTCATTAAAATTTCTGCTCCTGTTATTTTATCACTCATAGGGAATTATTTTAACCTTGCTATATTTCATTTCTTACACCCCCTTTGTCGGCAGAAGTGACAGATGCCGCATAGGCCTTTAAGGCGCGGCTGACATATCTGTCGCGTCCACGGGGTGTGAACGCATCCTTTCCGAAGGTTTCCTCCTCTACCCGACGTCGTTTAATCTCTTCATCCGTGAGCCTGGCGTTTATGGAACGTGCGGGAATATCAATGTCTATGATATCTCCGTCTCGAACGAGTCCGATATTACCTCCGGCAGCCGCTTCCGGGGAAATATGGCCGATTGAGAGCCCGGATGTACCACCGGAGAATCGCCCATCGGTAATAAGCGCACATTCCTTGCCAAGATGACGGCTCTTTATGTAGCTGGTAGGGTAGAGCATTTCCTGCATACCGGGTCCTCCTTTGGGTCCCTCGTATAGAAT
>JAIDPP010000278.1 GCA_029062725.1 Muribaculaceae bacterium
ATGGAAAGAGATAAGGAATGGCTCTACCGCTTTGCTGATTAAGGGGGCGCGTCGAGTAGGGAAATCGACTATTGCCAGGGAATTTGCCAAGCGAGAATATAAATCTTTTATCTCCATTGATTTTGCAAAAGCCTCAAAGGCAGTCAAGGGTTTGTTTGATGATCTTGAAGATCTCGATTTTATCTTTCTTCAGCTTCAGACGCTTTACCACACCAGCCTCTATACCCGGGAATCGGTGATAATTTTTGATGAAATCCAATTATGTCCCCAAGCCCGACAAGCCATAAAGTATCTTGTAGAGGATGGCCGTTATGATTATATTGAAACCGGATCTTTATTGTCAATCAAAAAGAATATTGAAGGTATCCTGATTCCCAGTGAAGAGACACGTATCACAATGTTTCCGATGGATTACGAAGAATTCCTTTGGGCCCTTGATGATGTGACAACCTTTCCCTTACTCAGGTATGCCTTCGACCGACGAAAGTCGTTGGGAGATGATGTTCACCGTAAGTTGATGCGTAAATTCCGACTATATATGTTAGTAGGTGGGATGCCTCAGGCAGTGAATACTTATATTGACACTAACAATCTTGCTGCCACCGATGAGAAGAAAAGAGAGATAATAGAATTATATATAGATGATCTCCGCAAGATAGACTCCACGGGGAAAGCGTCTCTTTTATTTGAATCAATTCCGGGACAGTTAGCCTCAAGCAAATTAAAGTTTGAACCTTGGTCTGTAGTGAAGAATGTCAATTCCGATACATTGGCGGATATATGGAAAGATTTGGAAGATTCGCTTACTGTTAATTTTGCTTATCGGACCACAGATCCCAATATAGGATTAGGTTTGCATAAGGATGCAGGCAATTTCAGAATATATTTGTCCGATACCGGACTCTTTGTTACATTGGCTTTTTGGGATAAGGATGTGGTGCAAAATCCTATTTATGAAAAGTTACTTTCCGATACCCTCTCTGCCGACTTAGGATATATCTATGAAAATGTAACAGCCCAGATGCTTCGGTCCGGTGGTCACACACTCTACTATTATACTTTCCCTGCAGATAAGGAAAAAAAGAAATATTATGAAATCGACTTTCTTATAAGCGAGGGGAGGAAGGTGAATCCGATAGAGGTGAAATCTTCCGGTTATCGCACCCACAAGTCATTGGATATGTTCAGAGATCGTTACTTCTCTCGCATAGGGTGTCCGATAATGCTTTATACAAAAGATCTCCGATGGGAAAACGGCCTGCTTTATTTACCCGTCTATATGACCCCGATGTTGGGTGAGTAAGGATTTGTCAAATGTTATTAGTGTAATTCAATCATAAATAGGAGTCGTTTAAACTAATTTACGAATGTTAAAATGAAGTTATATATCGTAACCGTCTAAAAGAATAGAATAAATCAAAGCCGCTTCCAATGCCCGAAAACATTAAAAGCGGCTTAATCTTTTATTAAAGCCTCTGCAATCACTTGGGGTCGATTGCCCAGATGAGGTACATAGCTCCCCAGGTGAAACCGGCTCCGAAGGCGGTCATTACGATCTTGTCGCCCTTATGGAGCTTGTTCTTGTATTCGTCAAGGCAAAGGGGAATAGAGGCGGCCGAAGTGTTGCCGTAGTGCTGGATATTCACGAGCACTTTCTCCTCGGGGATTTTGATTCGTCCTCCTACGGCCTCGATGATCCTGAGATTTGCCTGATGGGGTACGAACCAGTCGATCGAGTCGGCGTCAAGACCGTTCTTCGTCATGATCGACTGTGAGGAAGAGAGCATGTCGAAGACGGCGTTCTTATAGACCACACGGCCCTCCTGATAAATGTAATGTTCGCGTGCATCGACAGTCTCGTGGGATGCGGGGAGGACTGAACCTCCGGCTTTCATCACAAGGTTGCTGAGTCCGGACCCGTCAACATGGAACTCACCGTCGATCACACCGAGCTTTTCGTCTGAAGGCTCGACCAGGACGGCAGCGGCGGCGTCACCGAACAGAGGGCATGTGGCTCGATCCTGATAATCTGTCATGCTCGACATCTTTTCAGCGGCGACGACAATTATTTTTTTATACAGACCGGCCTCGATATAAGCCCGGGCGGCCTG
This sequence comes from Muribaculaceae bacterium, assembly GCA_029062725.1. Classification (GTDB taxonomy): domain Bacteria; phylum Bacteroidota; class Bacteroidia; order Bacteroidales; family Muribaculaceae; genus Lepagella. The sequence goes on from JAIDPP010000278.1 coordinate 2,112, forward strand.
CATGGTGACGATGAAGCCGGCGCAAGCAGCCTGAATATCGTAGGCGTAGGCGTTTTTAAGACCACATTCATGGGTAATTACAGAAGCTGTGGATGGGAAGCGGTAGTCGGGATTTGAGGTCGCGCAGATCAGGAGGTCAATCTCTTCCTTTTCCACCCCGTAGTCCGCAAGCAGACGGTTCACGGCCTGAATCCCCAGATAGCTTGATCCCTTTCCGGGATCGCGAAGGATTCTGCGTTCCTTGATACCGACGCGCGTCGTGATCCATTCGTCGTTGGTATCGACCATCTTCGACAGCATATCGTTGTCCAAGATATCGTCGGGCACGTAAGAAGCTATGCCGCTGATAATTGCGTTTGGCATTTCAAAAGGGGTTAAGAATGGGTGGTTAAATTAAACCGATAGCAAGCGACGGCATGCCGCCACTTGCTTGATGGTAAATGGTTTCTGGAGCAACTTTGTTGATGCCTGAAACCGTTCGTATCGACAGAATAGCTTATGCTTCGGTTTTCTCGATAACGAGTTTTCCTCTGTAATAGCCACACTCGGGGCAAACCTTATGGAAAACGTGCCAGGAGCCGCAGTTGGGGCAGATGGCCAGTGTGGGGATAAGGGCTTTGTCGTGAGTACGGCGTTTGGCGGTACGGGTGTGGGATTGTCTGCGTTTAGGATGTGCCATTTCTCTATTCTTTTAATTTGTTTGTTTTATATTAATCCTGTGGATCCTCGGCGAGTTCGGCATCGACCTCATCGAGAGCGGCCGCTGTCTCGTCGTCATCGGTCGATGAGCGGTGCTTGTTGAGGGCGGCGGCCATAGCCCGGTTGCATTTGCCCAAAGGATGGACATGACGCATCGGGATAGTCAGCAGAATGGTGTCGTTGAGGATATAGGCCACATTGAGGAAGCTGTTGCTGTAGGGGATGATCAGGAGGTTGTCGGCTCCGTCGTCATAGTTGTCACCGTATTTGACCGTTACGTGATACTCCGTATCGACCTCATGGTCGAGCGGGTCAAGACAGCGGTCGCAGGGGATCTGGAGATTTCCCTTGACTGTGAATGTGCAGTCGTAGAGATCGTTTTTCTTTACCAAATCGAGATGCACGTGGAC
>JAIDPP010000279.1 GCA_029062725.1 Muribaculaceae bacterium
GGCCAGCACTATGTACCATTCCTTGGTCTCGGGATTCCAGTACATGTTGGGGTCACGGGCTTCAGTCTCAAGGGTGAAGACCGGATTGCCGGGATATTTAATAAAAGATTCGCCGTTGTTGTCGCTATGCGCGAGGCTCTGCATCTGGGAAGCGTTTGCCGAGGTGTAGAGCGCTACCACCGCATCCTTTCCGAAGCCGGTGGAGTTTTCCTTATCGATAGCAGCCGATCCGGAGAATATGGTGCCGATGCCGTCGGGTTCGATAGCTACCGGCTGATGTTTCCAGTTGATGAGGTCTTTGGAGGAGGAGTGTCCCCAGGTCATGTTTTGCCATTTGGAGCCGTAAGGATTCCACTGGTAATAGAGATGCCACTCTCCATCTTTATAGAACATCCCGTTGGGGTCGTTCATCCATCCGTAAAGAGGAGTGTGGTGGTAAGCGGGCCGGAATTTCTCGGTGTTTGCCGTATCAAAAGAATCGGCCAGGGTGAACGAATCCCAGCAAGCCCCCTCCTTAGCTTCGCGGAGGGAGGAGCGGTCATGGTTGGCGCTGATTTCGAGCACTACATTATGACCTTTGTAGGAAGAGAGGTCGAGGGGCACCGTATAGTCGATTTTCGATTTAGCAAGACGGACGTAGAAAGTCTTGTCGATTCTTCCATCCACAAGGAGATTCACCTTTGCATCGGCTACAGACTCCTGCACCGGCATCATAAGATAATTGCCGTCGCCTTCGATGCGCACCAAGGTATTGTTTACGCCAAGGTGCTCCACCTTAACGCCATCGCCGGCAGATGCGGCGAAAGAGGCGCCCATAAGCATCGGGACCATCAGCATATATTTTCCTATGTTCATCATATCGGATTCTTTATTTGTTGTTATCGTTTACAGTTTGAAGCGGATTTTATACCGTTGTGGTTCTGAATGTCTTTTCAGGTTTTTGGAAAGTCACGGAGGTTTTGAGAAACCCCTCCCTCCCCGTCACGGGGGGAGAGGGGGAAATCTACTAACAAACCTAACTTTATTAACCTATGCTATTCATTCTTGCATTGTGATTCCTTTCCGGAATCGCACCGCAAAGATAATATGAAACCGGGAAATGGTGTTATAACGGAGGTTGCAGAGGGTATAAAAAATGTTGCAAAGCAACAAAAATTAAATCGGATGAATGTTTTTTTATAGGGAAATTTTAGTAATTTTGTTGAAAATCAAAATCTAACTGATGAAACAACTCAAAAGACTACTTTCGATTACCGTTGTCCTGACCCTATTGCCCATACTTCTTTCCGGTTGCCTTGGAAGAAGAGAAAAGGCCATGTATAAGATCGGCATCTCCCAATGCAGCGATGATGACTGGCGTAAAAAGATGAACCAGGAGATCGAGCGCGAGGTTATGGTGCAACCTGATGTGGAGGTGGAGATACGTTCTGCCGACGACAGTAACGAGAAACAGATAGCAGACATAGAGTATTTTGTCGATAATGACTTCGATCTTATAATAGTAGCCCCCAACGAGGCTGAGGCCTTGACTCCCGTGATAGATAAGGTATATAAGCAGGGTCTCCCTGTCATACTCTTCGACCGCAATATCAATTCCGACAGTTTCACGGCCTGGCAGGGAGCTGACAACGACCAGATCGGCCATTCGGCGGCTCACTATGCCGCGCGGCTTGAGCGCGAGGCTCCGGGAAAGGGTAAGATAATAGAACTCAGGGGACGCCCCGGTTCCACTCCGGCGCTCGAACGTCACACCGGTTTTGCGGAGACCGTGGAGGAGAACCCTTCTCTAAATATCATAGCTTCCGCTGTCGGTAACTGGACCTACGAGGAGGCCACTCCTGTGATCGACTCCTTATATAATATATATCCCGACGTCGATATTGTCTATGCCCACAACGACCGCATGGCTATCGCCGCCTCCGATGTGGCGAAGCGGAGGGGTCTCCATCCGCGGATAATAGGAGTCGATGCCGCGCCCGGAATCGGTATAAAGGCCGTCAAGGACAGTGTGATTGATGCCACTTTCCTCTATCCAACTGAAGGTCATCAGTTGATCCGCACCGCACGCGCCATCCTGAGGGGAGAGGAATATGACCGTATCCTTGAGCTCCCCTCCGCCTCGGCAGTTGACAGCAGCAATGCCGACATACTCCTTCTCCAGAACAAGGCGCTGATAGAGGAGACCGGCAAGCTGCGGATGCTTAAGGATGAGATAGATGAGTATTGGGAGAAGCATAATGCGCAGACGGTGCTGTTTTACGCCGCTGTCGCGATCCTGATGCTTTTTGCCGGAATGCTCTTCTTCATTCTGAGACTCTTCTGGCAGAACCGCCGCCATCAGCGCGAACTTGAGGAGCATAACCGGATTGTGGAGGAGGAGCGCGACAAGCAGGAATATCTCAATCAGGAGTTGCAGAAAGCCACGCAGTCGAAATTGGTATTCTTCACCAATGTTTCCCACGACCTGCGCACTCCGCTTACGCTTATCGCCGAGCCGGTGGATCAGCTGAAGGATGCCCCTAACCTTACGTCCGGGCAGAAGGAGCTGATGCAAATTGCTTCCAAGAACGTAAGGATTCTTAAGCGTCTTATAAACCAGATACTCGACTTCCGAAAATATGAGAACGGGAAAATGGATCTCAATCTTCGGGAGGCCGATCTTGTCACTCTGCTGACGGAATGGACAGACTCTTTCCGCGCATTGGCACGGAAACGTGATATACGGTTCTCGCTAAGATTGGATGATAAGGAAAATCTCATTTTAGCTATCGATACCGAGAAGATGGAGCGGGTATTCTTCAATCTTGTCTCCAATGCCTTCAAGCATACCCCGCCCAACGGACATATTGATATCCGTTGCGGCTGCGATGGAAACCGTCTGCTCCTTAGCGTCGCGGATACCGGCGAGGGGATAGCTCCCGACGATCTTCAGCATATTTTCGAGCGCTTCTTTCAGGTGGAGAGCATACATCCGAACGGTTCGGGAATCGGTCTTGCGCTCACCAAATCTTTCGTGGAGCTTCATGGCGGAACGCTCGATGTGGAGAGTGAGCCGGGGAAGGGTTCCGTCTTTACGGTCTCCATTCCCGTGAAGCATGTCGCGGAGAGAGGGGATGATAGCGCGCATTTCACGGAGAGCGACGTGATCGCGGAGGTGGCTCCCGTAGAGGGGAGGGCTCCGGAGTTCGACAGCGACAAGCCGATGGTGCTTGTGATAGAAGATAACGAAGATATGCGCCGGATGGTAGCGGCATTGTTAGGTGACGATTATAACGTCGCGTTGGCTCCGGACGGGAAAGAGGGTTTGCGTATGGCCGCGCGGTATGTGCCTGACCTGATAGTGTCGGATGTCATGATGCCGGTTATGGATGGTCTGGAATGTTGCCGGCGTATCAAGGAGGAGGTGAGCACATCGCATATTCCGGTGCTTCTTCTTACTGCATGTTCGCTCGACGAGCAGAAGGCGGCGGGATACGACAGCGGAGCCGACGGCTATCTGTCCAAGCCTTTCAGTCGGGACGTGCTCCTGGCACGCTGCCGGAGTCTGCTTGCCAACCGCCGCCGTATCCGCGATCTCTGGAGCACGACAGCAGCGGTGAGGAAAGATAATATTACCACCGCTAAAAAAGAGAAAGAATCCGCTAAGGAGAAGGCTGTGGAGAGGGCGCATGAGACCGGCCCGCTTGATAATGAGTTCTACAACCGCTTCCTGCAGAAGGTGGAGGAGAGGATCGGCGACTCAGATCTAAATGTCGATTCGCTGGCATCCGACCTTGGTCTCGGGCGCTCGCAGTTCTACCGTAAGATAAAGGCTCTGACAAACTATTCACCCGTGGAGCTGCTGCGCCGTCTGCGTCTTCAGCGTGCACGCGATCTTCTGACCACGACAGATAAAAGCATCTCCGAAATAGCATACGAGGTCGGCTTCTCCACCCCGGCCTACTTCACCAAGTGCTTCCGCGACTCCTTCGGTCAGACTCCATCGGAGCTTCGGGAGAACTTGGGAGGCTGAGGCGAGCAGATCGGATATTTGAAGAGAGGAGAGAATTTGTTGCAAATTATATAAAAAATGTTGTATCACGCTTTTTATCATAGCTGATGCAACATTTTTTATTAACATATTTTTGGATTCAGGATAATTTTGCGCCAAAACCATTTACTTAATTAAACTCACTTCAAATGACACGAATCTTATTAAGCGCGGTCATGCTTCTGACGACATTGCTGACTTATGCACAGAATGTCAATGTGAATGGAAGTGTATATGCCCGCACAGACAACGAACCTATCATTGGTGCGACAGTATTTTGTCCGGTAACCAACCAGGGTACGACAACGGATATTGATGGAGCATTCCAGATTTCCGTACCCCAGGGAGCCACTCTTAAAATCTCCTATGTAGGATATCAGCCGGTGGAAGTTGGAGCTGAACCCTCGCTGACAATCTATATGGATGAAGACGACGCCCTGCTTGACGAGCTGGTGGTGGTCGGTTATCAGACGGTGCGTAAGGCGGATTTGACAGGCTCCGTATCTGTGGTATCGACCAAGGAGCTCGAGACTTCCTCCGACAGCGATCCCATGCGTGCCCTTCAGGGTAAAGTGCCGGGTATGACGATTACCGGTAACGGTTCTCCGGCGGGTACAGGTTCTGTCAGAATCCGCGGTATCGGCTCGTTCAATGCTTCGCAGGACCCTCTTTTCATTATCGACGGTGTGCCGACCACAGCCACCCTCAACTCACTTAACATGAACGACATCGAGAGCATGCAGGTGTTGAAAGATGCGGCTTCCGCTTCTATCTATGGTTCACGCGCTGCCAACGGTGTCATAGTTATCACGACAAAAAAGGGTAAGAGTAAGGAGAAGGTGAATGTAAGTTTCAGTGCAAACTTCTCTTCGCAGTTCTATTCCGGACAGTCAAAGATGAAACTTCTCGATACTCCGGGATATGCCACGGCGATGGCTCAGGCCGCCTTGAACGACGGTCTTGATCCCGTGGCTTACGCTTCCAGCTATGGATTGAACCTCAATGCGACATCCGGTTATCCCATCAGCGTATATGATATCGCAACCAACCAATATAAGAATTATATTGTAAACGGTCAGTATGACGGCTATATCAACGCCAAGAAGACCATGCTTATGTCGAATACCGACTGGCTTGATGAGATTTCCCGTACAGGCTTCTCGCAGCACTATGACGCATCAGTCTCCTCTTCTTCTGAAAAAGGATCTGCGTTCTTCTCTCTCGGATATAAAAAGAATGAGGGTATTCTCAAATATACAAATTTTGAGAACGTAGCCATGCGTGTCAATACGTCATACGATATCTCAAAAGTTCTGACTGTAGCAGAGAACCTCACCCTGACCTATACCGATCAGGTGGATTGCCAGCCC
>JAIDPP010000028.1 GCA_029062725.1 Muribaculaceae bacterium
GAATGAAGGCGAAGGGATCCCAATTTAACACCGTTGTAGTTCGTCTGTGTCACTACAATGCGTCGTGACACAACCGGACCTTTCTCCATTTCCCAAGATTTATTTTCTACGATAGGCCCGAGGAACCGGGTAAAGATCTCCTCATCTTGAGCAGAACATACCACCAGGCACAGGTCACCAAGTTCAACCTCATCTTTGGAGGTAGGAATTATGACATTCCCGTCGGGTTTCTCAATACGCGAAATCACATAATCGCAAGAAATGAGGGTATGGAGTTTCTGCATATTGAGGCCGCTGATAAGGTCGTTAGTTACCTTGCATGTAACCATGTGTGGAGCAAGGGCAGAAGCCTTTTCGTCATTCTCAAGTTCGGCGATCTCTTTTGCAGTGTCGATTTTAAAGATTTTCTTCAACACTATCATGGTGAGTATGATGCCTACTACCCCCAGAGGATAAGCGGCCGCATATCCCATAGACATTTGCTGACTCACATCCTGTGCCGCCTCGTTGACCTGAAGCACTGTCTGCTGTGCCGCACCGAGTCCCGGTGTATTGGTCACGGCGCCGCTCATCACACCGACCAACTGAGAGATAGAAGAATTTCCCTCCGATCCTCCTTGAATGAAATATATCGCCAGCATTATGGCCACATTCATAAGGATACCGGTGACGGCAAGCACATTCATTTTTATTCCCCCTTCCTTAAAGGATGAAAAGAAACCGGGGCCTACCTGCATACCGATTGAAAAGATGAAGAGAATCAGACCGAATTCACGGAGGAAATGTAACACGTCGCCATTGACGACATAACCGAAATGACCCAGGAAGATTCCAACGAATAGCACGAAAGTCACACCTAATGATACTCCGAAGATTTTGATTTTACCCAAGTAAATACCTGCGAAAATCACAAAGGAGTAAAGAATGATGGTGGCCGCCAATGATTCGTTGTAGGGTTTCAGAAGATCAATTAGCCAATCCATGGAAAATAAGAAAAATTACCTGTTTATTTACTTTCTGGATGCAAAATTACAAAATTTATCCTAATTTTGCATTGTAAAACAATCAAAAGTTTACGCTTATATCTAAAGCTAAACCTCTCCTTCCTCTCCGGCGCAGAACTTATCGATCAAAACTCGAGATTTAATTATCACAATTAATAATTATAAATAATGGCAGAAAAGATTAAGGTAGCCATTGTAGGCTATGGAAACATCGGCCGTTTCTCGTTGGAAGCGGCTCAGGCGGCAGAAGATTTTGAAGTAGTGGGTATCGTACGCCGCGATCCTTCCAAACGTGACGACATACCGGCAGATATACCTGTTGCGGCATCTGTTGGTGCTCTGCTTGAGGAGGTGAAGAAGATTGACGTTGCAATTCTTGCCACCCCGACACGTAGCGTTGAGGAATACGCAAAGGAGATTCTTGCCTTAGGGATCAATACCGTTGATTCGTTTGACATCCACGGTCAGATTCCGGCTCTTCGCAAGAGCCTTGACAAGGCGGCCAAAGATGGAGGAGCAGTGAGTGTTATCGCGGCCGGATGGGATCCGGGAAGTGATTCAGTGGTCCGCACACTGCTTGAGGCTATCGCTCCTAAAGGAATTACCTATACCAATTTCGGCCCCGGAATGAGTATGGGCCACACTGTTGCTGTCAAATCAAAAGAGGGTGTGAAAGAGGCTCTTTCAATGACTATACCTTTGGGAACCGGTATTCATCGCCGTATGGTCTATGTCGAGCTTCTCCCCGGCTATAAGATCGAGGATGTAGCTGCCGCAATCAAGGCGGACCCTTATTTTGCGAGCGACGAGACTCATGTGTTTGAAGTTGAGAGTGTGGATGCCCTCAAGGATATGGGGCATGGCGTACACATGGAGCGCAAAGGCGTTTCAGGAAAGACTCAGAGTCAGCGTTTCTCATTTGATATGGCTATCAATAATCCGGCATTGACAGCCCAGATTCTTGTGGCCTGTGCCCGTGCCGCCGAGCGTCTTGCACCGGGAGCTTACACTATGATTGAGATTCCGGTGATCGATCTCCTTCCCGGCGACCGCGACAGCTGGATCGGAAAATTAGTGTAAACGATATAAAGTATATGTAACCAGGTCACGCTAAGTCTTTAAGATTAAGCGTGGCCTGTTATATTATATTTAAAGTTCCATCTTTAGAATATTCCTCAAAAAGTCATTAGTTTGTTGACGTTATTTGGTTTTTTTGGTTCCGAGGAAGCAACAAATGTAAATAAACCAATAAACAAACATTAGTGCTGTCTATTATACACAACTCCGAGCCCACGAGA
>JAIDPP010000280.1 GCA_029062725.1 Muribaculaceae bacterium
ATTTTATCTTGTAGCTTTTATCACTTGTTATATTAAACCTCCCTCCGGATCCGGGGTGGAAAGGAGAGGGTCTCAATCATTGTTTTTGAGCGACTCGTCGAAAGGATTCACTCCTCCCGCGGCTCCGGCTCCCCCCATCATCGGGTTGGCCATATTGATGGTCATTGCTGTGATCATCTTCTCATATACAGAATTAAGCTGCTTCATATAGCGGGCCATGCGTTCGGTCTCCTCGCAATAGCGTGACGATTCATTAGCCGATTTCTCATACATGTCGCGTATATCCTTGAGGCCACGGTTCACGCGGTCGATCGATTCAAGCTGCGAGGCCACGCTCTTAAGCTGAATCTCATATATTGTGTTGAGACCGGCTATATTGCGGTTGAGGTCCTGCATCTGGTCCACATACCCGTTGGAGGCTCCGGAGATGGTTTCCGAATTCTGGGTTATCGCCTGATAGGATCCGAGGAGTGTCTCGCAGACGCGGTTGAGGGCCTCGGTGGTTTCATTGAGTCGGCTCATCTGCTCCGACATCTCCTGCATTTTCTCAAGATAACTCGAAGTGGCGTCGGCCATCGAGGCCACTTCCTCCGGATTCTGCATCAACGGCATCCCCTGCACGCCTGCGCCCATCAGGGCCACGCCTCCGGTATTGACAGTAGCGGCGCCCGGAATAACTCCTCCGGAATGTTCCATCCCTTCCTCTATGGCAGCGTCGTAGCCTCCGTAACCACCGCCGGAAATCACCACTCCCGAGCCTGAAGTGAAATCGGGACGGTCGGCCTCATCCTTGGAATCGAGCACGGGGAAGACCTCTTCCCAGGCGTATTCCTTCGGGGGACGATCGAAAGCGGTGAGAATAAACATCGCGATCTCGGTGCCCATGCCGATGCATAGTAAGGTGCTTCCGCCCTCGAGGTGAAGAATCTTGAAGAGCGCACCCCAGATCACGATAGCCGCTCCGATAGAGTAAGCGAAGTTGAAGCAGCGCTGCCCTTTCTGTCCGTG
>JAIDPP010000281.1 GCA_029062725.1 Muribaculaceae bacterium
ATGTCATAAACCGGGCCACCGCGCTTGAAAAGGGAGGCAAAGAGAAGGAGGCGGCCGCTCTGCTTAGAAACGCCCTGAACGATACTCTTATTCTTAATAATCGGATAGCGAAGAATACAGCTCAATTCAATCTTTACCTTTATACGGACAGTCTCCCGGTGTTGCAGGAGGCATGGAAAGGACTCGATGGTGACCTTGATGAGGAAACGATGAGGCCGATATATGGCGGATTCCTTATAAAGGAATATGCGAGAAGAGGGATGACCGATTCCATACTCAGCCTTCTGCCGCGCGTGGAGGCCGACTCCGCAGCACTCGACGACCGCCGCCAGGCACTCGATTATTGGTTTAATCTCGCGGAAGGATATCGCGCCATAGGTAATGACAAACGGGCGGCAGAACTTTTTTCCAAAGCCGATAACCAAAGATGGAAGGATATTGAGGATGAGAACCTCGAACAAGTCAATACCCTTCAGCTCCGAAGGGAGATAGACGAAGCAATCCATAAGATGGAGATCAAGCGTAAGGATAGGACGATATGGCTCCTTGTGGCTCTGGCCGTATGTATCGCCGTGGCGGCAGGGGTGATTATTTTTTACCGCAGACAGCTCGAACGTCACCGCCGCGAGAAGATCCAGGCCTCTCTGGCCGAAGAGCAGGCGAAACGCAAGACTATTGCCCTTGAGATCGCCGTTGAGGAGAACAGGCGTCTGAGCGAGAATATCCGCGAGGCACTCGAAACGCTCGAGAAGAAAGGTCTCGTTTCGCGCTCGGCTACCGGAAATTTAGAGGCGACCCTCAAGACAATGGAAATCTCCCAAGGTTCGCAGGATTCGTTTGTCTCGACATTCTCAGATGTGAACCCCGGATTTCTTGAGGCTCTCGACCGTAAATATCCCAACCTCACGAAAACGGAGCGCCGTCTGGCGATCTACATTTCTCTCGAGCTTGACAACAAGCATATCTCGCGTCTCACCGGAATAAGACCCGAAAGCGTGAAACAGGCTCGTTGGCGTCTCCGCTCAAAACTCGGACTCCCTGAAGATGTATCCCTCGAAGATGAAATGAAGGCCTTGAGCGTAAAGAGTTAGACTCCGGGCCCGGGTAAAACCAGTTTTATCCGGGGAAACATTTTAAGGATAAAAATAATTTACCCTCTTTTTGGGGTATATGAGATTTTTTTATTAACTTTGCGAAACCTTTCGGGGCGTAGCGCAGTCCGGTAGCGCACCTGGTTTGGGACCAGGTGGTCGCAGGTTCGAATCCTGTCACCCCGAC
>JAIDPP010000282.1 GCA_029062725.1 Muribaculaceae bacterium
ATACTCGATGATGTCGATGGCCGGAATGCCCCCTTTGATAAATTCCAGATGGTCGTCGGTCACGGCTCCTCCCATGGAATCAGGGAAGCGGTCGGCATGGCCCGCTTGACGCGCGGCTCCCCAGAAGGCGTCGTTGAGCGAGGCGGCATATCTCTGGGAAAAATATTCCCGCGGAAACCGCGCCTCTTTCCCTCCCACCATGTCGAGTAGGATTGCATAGTCAGGGGCATATCCCTCTACAGGAGGATTCTGCACGAAATGACGGGCCCCCATCGCCCATGACTCGTCATCGCCGTCAGTGCCCCAGTCTTCGGCATCTACAAAGAGGATATCGACACCAAGCGACGAACCGGAGGCCTTCAGCTGTCGGGCGGTTTCAAGAAGGACTGCCACTCCGCTGGCCCCGTCATTGGCTCCATCCACAGGAAGTCTTCGTTTCTCCGGATCCGGATCCTGGTCGGCCCAGGGACGTGAGTCGTAATGCGCGAGCAGAAGGATACGTTGCGGAGCCCCGGGGTTGAGTCGGCCGAATATATTGCGGGCATGGAGAATAGTGCCGTCGAATGTGCGGAGGTCGGCCTTCTGCTCGATGACCTCGGCTCCATGCCGTCTCAACTCGTAGGAAAGCCAGTCGGCGGCCAGCCGGTGGGCTTCCGTGTTGGGCACGCGCGGCCCGAAAGCTACCTGACGCTCAAGATATGCGTATGCGCTGTCGGCCGAAAAAGCCGGAGACAAAGCGGTGTCCATAGTCCCGGCTATTGAATCCGATCCGGAGGCCGAAGTTGATTTTCCGGCGCAGGAGACCGTCAGCATGGCCATACATATAAATGTCTGTAAAAATAATTTCATAATTGTCGGTGATACGCCGTGGAGTGGCGCCAGAAGTTTACTGAAATGCAAAATTAGCTATAAAGTTTGTAATAATCTAATTTTTTAGATCAGTTGGTGTCAGTTGCTATTCCGTGAAGCCTTACGGGGTTATTCTTCCGGCTTGGCGTAGGCTCCGAGCGTGGGATTTCCTGTGGCGAGACGGTCGATGCCGTCAATGTCTATCAGCGACTCGGCGTTTACAAAAGCCGGATTCCCCATCCCTATGACCGGAGAATCGGGTCGCAGATGATAGTTGAAATAATATATGGGCCGGTCGGTTAGGAACATCGGATCCGTATCCCAGAGACAGTCGATGAAATTGGAATCGTCTTCGCCTGCGGATTTCAGGGAGACGTTCCGGAAGAATACCTCGGTTCCGGTCAGGTCGCCCTCGTTGAGATCGGCTGCCAGGCCGTAGATGATTGAATTCTCAAAGGAGGCCTTCATCAAGGGGAGATCGTTCTCATAGACATGATTCGGGAGGAGATGGTAAAGGGAAAGGATAGGCTCCGATATGGCGGAGAAGAGATAGTTATTGGCAAAAGTGCATTGCACGAAAGTATGCTCCCCACCTGTGAGGGCAACAACAGCCTCGGCAGCTTCCGAGAAGCAGCATCCGTAGGCATCTACACGGGCATATTTCGATGACAGAGCTGATCCCTTGGAATTGTGCAGCCAGGAATTGCGGAGCAAAAGTTTTGAACGCGAGAGGTCGGCGCAGGAATCCACTGTCAGTCCGGTATTCGTAGAGCGCATATCGACATATTCGATACGGTTGTCAAAAGAGCCGGCCGAGATGCTTATTCCCTCCCACTGTCCCGAAAGGATATCGTAGCCGACATCAGGGAGCACATTGTCGAGTCTGTCGCCACGCATCTGTATGAGTTTGCCGGGTTCTCCGACGGCCTCTATTCGTCCGTGGACCGCCAGGCGCGCGCCGTCATGGAAGAGCAGCCTTGTGTCGGGCATGATGCGCAGGGTGGCCCGGCTATCCACCACCAGGGAGTCGAAGACGATTATAGGGCGGTCGGCGGTAAAGGTTGTATCCGAAAGTAGGCGGCATCCACGGAGGCGGGTCACATTCTGACCGTATGCCTCAAGCCGCACGCTCTGCGTCACTCCGTTGGTCACAAATTCTATGGCGTCCTCGGTCAGGGTGGGTTCGGCGGATTCGTTTTCCGGAATAAGACATTCGATAAAAAGATAGATGGAGTCGTTTCCGCGGATCTCCACATCGTGAAAGACTGTGCCGCTTCGTCCATCCACGTTGATGGCAAACCGGGAGTCGTCGTTTTTCAGTTTTATGGAGGAAATCTCGACCCCCTTTTTGTTATGGTTAAAGACTATAAGACGCGCCGTTGGAGTTCCGAGACCGGTAAATACGGTATCGAAATTGACAGTATCTCTTGAAAACGTCAGGTTTGCCGCCGGGGAAGAGGTTACGGCATCTGAAATGCAGGAGGAAAGGATTAAACCAATCAGTGCCGCAATAGTCAGAAAAAGGGGAAAATGTTTCTTCATATACGAAAAACGCCTTATAAAGCGTAAATATTATATGGATTTGGGCGTTATGTGATTGTAGGGTTATGAGATATAGCCTCCGGAAATTCCCGTCGCGTGTCGAGGGAAGAT
>JAIDPP010000283.1 GCA_029062725.1 Muribaculaceae bacterium
CCCTGGTTCCAGTCGTTGAGCACGCTGTAGGCATGGGGCGCGGTCTTGTTGTAGAAAGGATTCTTCGATATGGAATAAAGTTTATACCAGGGATGCTGGCCGTCAGACTGGTTGAACACCACGTCGAGGATAACGGCGATACCATTCTCATGACAGATGTCGATGAATTCCTTATAATCTTCGGGAGTTCCGTATGCCTTATCGATAGCGAAATAGAAGTTGGGGTTATAGCCCCAGGAGATATTTCCATTGAACTCATTGATAGGAAGAAGCTCCACTGCGTTCACACCCAACGATACAAGATAGGGGATCTTTTCGATAGCCTGGCGCACAGTACCGTTTCCGAGTGCTTTTCCCTCTGTTCCCGTGAAGTCGCGGAAAAGAAGCTCATAGATAATCAGGTTGTCCTTCGATGCACCCTTGAAATCCTTTACTTTCCATTCATAGTCGCCCAGATTATCCTGGAAAACAGCGAGACACACATTGTTGGTCACCTTATCGAAAGGATAGGCGGGGAGAAGGGGATAGATCTCTGTGCCGATATATTTGTCATTCCAGGGGTCGAGCACGAGACGTGCGTAGGGGTCGCCCACGGCGATGCGGTCGATCACATAGTAATACATGACAGGCTCATCTTTGGGGATATCGGAAAGTGTGATGGTGAAATAGCGGAAAGTGCCCTCACCTGCGGCAGGACCCTCCACATACTGCATCACCTGCGATGAAGTGAGCTTGTAATCGTTCCAGGAACCGACAATCATGGCTGTCTCCTTTTCCGGAGCCGCGATACAGAAAGTGACTGTTCCGTCGGCATTACGGTAGGCACCCATCGGAGGCACTACGCTCGAGGTTGCGGGCTGCGATGCACCGGCCACGCAATAACCGAGCTCGGTCGAGACGCTCTTTTCGCCCTGTGTCGCTGTTGCCTTGACGGTATAGTCGCCGACAGCGGTGAAAGTATATGTGCCCACAAGTTCGGTCACACCCTTGGCAGAGGCGATCTCGGTATCGTTGACAGAGATGACAAGGTCGGCCTCCTCGGTAGAGGAGACGGTAAACTTAACCTCCTTATCAGCGGGCACAACACCTGCCATATAAGAGGGCTGCATCGCTATCTGAAGGCCTGCGTCCATGACATCCACAAAAATATCCTGGCCACCGGTATCCCTACCGGTCTTGCTACCGTTTGCATTCCGGAACACGAAAGCAAGCTTCGTGATTGTCTCTTCGGGAGCGATGCCGTAATATTCACGCATATTCCCGACAGGAAGCATCCAGAGATTTTCCGAGACATACTGGAGTCTGTATTTGTCATTATTCGCCTCCCATGAAGGAGCATACTGCCACTCTTTCACTTTGCCGTCAGCTCCGATTACATGCACACCGGCGTGGGCATAGAGCGCCGCATCGGCAGGCTGCCCCATAAGGCCCTTGTCTCCCTCGTCGGCATGGAAATAGATTTTCACGTCAGTAGCGTCCTCCTGAAGGGGAGTCGGCTCCGTGGTGACCACCTGAGCAGACACGCCGAAAGCGCATGCCGCGAGCATCACCAACATCATTAGATAGTTTTTTACCATAGATTTTAAGGTATTAATTGGTTATTGTCGTTTATCTCGTCTATCCTGTTTATTCCGTCTCATCCTCGGGAATATAGGAAATATCCCTCATCTCGCGGTATTCATTCCATTCCGGGTCCGACTCAGCTTCTATCAGCAGAGGCATCGTGTCAAGGTCGGCCAAAGCACGGTTGAAAACCTTCCCGAAGATGTTCAGGTTGCCGGTATAGAACACCCAGTCGCGCCGCCCGTCACCGGTGTATATACCGGTCATGTAGGCTACCTTATCCTTTCGGAATTCCTCCTGCATGGCGTCGGTGGCCTTCTCCATCATAACGGCATCGGCATCCTCGGGCATCCCGTCAGGGAGGCGGTTATAATCCCAGCTGACCGTAACACGATAAGGAAACTTACCTTTGGCCATGATCTCATCCATATAGTCGCGTCCCGTCACCAGTACGGTAGCGCCGCTCTCGCTTTCGGTCGGCGCCGTCCACCATCGCTCCTTCATCGCTCCGAATACAAAGGCACCTCTATCACCGGAGTATCGAAATATACGCCGGGACGGAAACAGTGCATTTTGAAAAACTTGGTAAGGTCGATTTTACGCGACACATTCACCGGATATTTCACCTGGAAGGGTTTTCCCTTCTTATATGCGATAGCCTGGAAGACCACCCTCTCCATCTCCCCTATTGTATCCTGCGTAAAGAGGGCTATGTCGATGAGCTCGTTCGGGGAGACCTCCCCCTGATAGAGATTTTTCCATGCCTTGGCCTCCTCGTCGCGCACCATGACGTTGAACTGTAGGAAGTAGTTGGAGTCGTTGACCAGTACGGCGGCGATCTTCGTGCGTCCGAGATCCTTTATATTCTCGGGCTCGAAGCCGAGCACTATGTTCATGCGCTCGCCGCGGTCGGTCTCGACCACGGGGAGCTCCTCGGACGCTGGCTTCTCGCTCTCCCGGTTAGCCTTGGGGTTCTCGCGGGTCTTCTTCTTACCCTCGTCGAAGGCTTCCTGATCGAACAACTTCTTCCCGCTTCCCTTGGGTTCATGCCCGGCGGGAAGGACCACGACTATCTCGCTCACCAGCACGGGAGTTTCGAAGCCATCCTCCTCGACGTAGGCGATCTTCCCCTCTATTCTCGTGATGCGGCCTCCTCCGGTGGAATTGAGGAAACGCACGGTATCTCCTGTCTTTGCCATTTTAAGGTTATTCGTTGCGGACCTCCGCCGGATCAGGATTCCTCCTTCTCCTCATGGTCCTCATTATCTTTCTGCTCCCTCTTCTCGTATGCATCCACGATGCGTTGCACGAGAGGATGGCGCACGATATCTTTCTTCTCATATTCTATTATCCCGATTCCCTTCACTCCTTTCAGGATGCGCAAGGCCTGGAGCAGTCCGCTCTGCACGGTGCGCGGCAGGTCGATCTGGGTGGTGTCGCCCGTGATTATCATCTTGCCGTTCTGGCCGAGACGCGTCAGGAACATCTTCATCTGGTGTCGCGTGGTGTTCTGGGCCTCGTCGAGGATGATGATGGCGTCGTTGAGCGTGCGGCCGCGCATGAACGCGAGCGGGGCTATCTGGATGGTTCCGGCCTCCATATACTCCTTGAGCTTGAGCGGAGGG
>JAIDPP010000284.1 GCA_029062725.1 Muribaculaceae bacterium
GAATAAAGATGAAAAAACATATTATCCTGAGTAGCCTGCTGTTTATCGCAGCCGTTTCATCAGCCCGGGCCGAAGAACATACCGCGACCCTTTACGGCATCACCGGTTCTGACTTCGCTACCCACATCGAAGGGGCGCGTACCGGCGACGGGAATTCAATGCTGATTGTCGGGCAGTGCTACGAGACAGGAACCGGAGTACGCAAAGACCTACATGAAGCATGGGAATGGTATAGCAAGGCTGCCGTTGAAGGGAGCACAGAAGCTCAGTATATAATCGGGACTCTTTACCGTGATGCGGTCGGCACCAAGAGGAATTACGAGGAATCGGCTTATTGGTTTCGCAAGGCGGCGCGCAACGGCCATACCGATGCGCTCCTTAACATCGCCAGGCAGTTTGAGAAAGGGCAAGGAGTGCTTCCTGATAATCGTGTGGCTGCCGAAAACTATTGGCGTGCGGCCGAGCGCGGAAGCGCCGAGGGTGCTTTCCGCTATGCCGTCATGCTTCGCGATGGAAAAGGTGTCGGCAAAGACCTTCCCCGTGCCCTGAAATACTTCCGGCTGGCAGCGAAGAAGGATTATCCGGATGCTGCTTATCAAGCCGGGCTTCTGGAGAATCAGGGTGTGAAGGAGCCGGTTCGAAACACAGCCAAACCGGCCTCCTCTCGTTCCGCGTCCGGAAAGAAAACGGCTACAGGAAAAGAAACTCCCGCCAAGAAGAAAAACGTTACCGCAGGGAAAGCTTCCAAAAAGGGAGGAAAGAATAAAAAAGGGAAGAAATAGCATCGCTGAAGCCTGCAAGGCGTAGGTGTAAAATCGCTCACTCCCTAAAATAACAACCACTATGGACCATACCGAACTTATACTGATCAACATATCCGGGCCTGATAAAAGCGGCATCACGGCGAGCCTAACCGAAATACTCGCCCGTTACGATGCCGCTATCCTTGACATCGGTCAGGCCGATATCCACCATACCCTCGCCCTCGGAATCCTGATAAAGACCGACAGCCGACGCAGCGGTGAGATATTAAAGGAACTGCTATTCAAGACCAATGACCTTCAGGTGCAGGTGCAGTTCTCGATCGTGACCGAAGCGGAATATGAGGCCTGGGTCAGCCGACAGGGCAAGAACCGCTATATAGTGACCCTTCTCGGCCGCAAGATCACGGCTGCACAGATTTCTGCCGTAGCCTCTATCATCAACGAACAGGGGCTGAATATCGAGACGATCACACGTCTGACGGGCCGCATGCCCCTCGACGAGGAGAAACAGCCTCTCACAAAGGGATGTATAGAACTGTCGGTGCGCGGTAATCCCTACGACAAGGTGAAGATGCAGAGCGATTTCATGCATCTCGCCACAGAACTTGGCTTTGACATTTCGATGCAGGAGGATACGATGTATCGCCGAAGCCGACGTCTGATATGTTTCGATATGGATTCCACCCTTATCCAGACCGAGGTCATCGACGAGCTCGCCGACCGCGCCGGAGTAGGGGAGGAGGTGAGAGCCATAACCGAATCAGCCATGCGTGGAGAGATCGATTTCCGGGAGAGTTTCACGCGCAGAGTAAAGCTCCTGAAAGGTCTGGATGTCTCCGTAATGAAAGATATAGCCGAGAATCTTCCCATAACCGAGGGCGTCTCGCGGCTGATGGAGGTGTTGAAGCGCTCCGGCTATAAGACGGCTATACTTTCCGGCGGTTTCACCTATTTCGGGGAATACCTCAAGCAGAAATTCGGTTTTGACTATGTATATGCCAATGAACTTGAGATAGGTCCCGACGGGCGTCTTACAGGAAACTACCTCGGCGACATTGTTGACGGGCAGCGTAAGAAGGAGCTTCTCCGGCTTCTGGCGCAGGTGGAGCGAATCGACATCGCCCAGACCATAGCTGTCGGCGACGGTGCCAACGATCTGCCGATGCTCGCCGAGGCGGGATTGGGTATCGCATTCCATGCAAAGCCGAAAGTAAAGGCCGAGGCGTCACAGAGCATCTCTACAATCGGAATAGACGGCGTCCTCTACTTCCTTGGCTTCAAGGATTCCTACATGGATCAGAAATAGAAACCGCAAGGAGAGAAAAACAAAAACTAACCACCACACTATGAAGATAAAGTATATAATGGCAGCCGCGGCTCTTTTATGCGGCACCCTCTTCGGAACCGCCTCGGAGAAACGGCAGACTGTAGGACTTGTGCTCAGTGGCGGGGGCGCCAAGGGGATAGCCCATGTGGGTGTCATAAAGGCGCTTGAGGAGAATGACATTCCCGTGGATTACGTCACCGGCACTTCTATGGGTTCCATCGTCGGCTCGCTCTATTGCTGTGGCTGGAGTCCGGCGGAGATGATGAAACTTTTCACCTCTAAGGATTTCGGCTATTGGAGCACGGGCACCATTAACCCGGTCAACATCTCCCGGTACTCGCGTCTCGACCCCACGCCGCAGTGGGTCGGTATCAATATAAGTCTCAAGGACAGCACGGGAATCTGGTCGATGCTTCCCACGAGCCTCATAAGCCCCATCCCGATGAATATAGAGTTTCTGGAACTCTACTCGAGATATACCCTTCAGTGTCGGCAGAATTTCAACAATCTCTTCGTTCCTTTCCGCTGCGTCACCTCCGATGTCTATCACAAACATAAGATAGTGCTCAAGGATGGCGACCTCGGGGATGCCGTGCGTGCCTCGATGTCGTTTCCTCTTGTGTTCCGCCCCATAAAAATCAACGGTGTGCTGGTATATGACGGCGGCATATACGATAACTTTCCGGTCAATGTGATGCAGAAGGATTTTAATCCTGATTTCATAATCGGAGTTTCCGTCTCCGGCCCCGACCAGAAGCCGGAGCAGGGTAATATCTACAGTCAGCTCGAGGATATGATCATCCAGAACAACGACTATAACGTACCCTCCGAAAACGGAATAAAGATTCAGGTTCCTGTGCTTCAGTTCGGAGTGCTTGATTTCGGAGAGGCTCAGACTATTTACGACATAGGCTATAAGACGGGACTGGCGATGGTCGATTCCATAAAAAAGCGTGTTTCGGCCCGAGAGCCTCTGGAGGAAGTAAACGCCCGCCGTGCACGTTTCGCCAAAGCCACCCCGGAGGTCGAGTTTGATTCCGTTGCCGTCAGCGGCGCCTCCACTAAGGGTCAGGAACGTTATCTCGAGTATTTGTTCGAAGGACGACATCATAAGCCTTTCGGACTTGAAAAGACGCAGGAGGCATATTACAGGGCCGTGAACGACGGAACGCTCGACAATCTTGTGCCCCGTGCGGAATTCGGAAATAACGGTAAGAATACCCTTCAGCTCGCGGCCACTGTCAAGAAACCCTGGTCGATTGGGGTCGGAGGCTGGATCACATCCTCCACCAACAGCATGCTTTATCTTGATCTTGGATTCCATACTCTCAGCTTCAACTCCCTTGACGTTGATTTGCAAGGATGGGTAGGCCAGTCATATTACGCCGGAATGTTGTCGGGCCGGTTCTCCCTGCGCTCCGACACCCCCTCCTATCTGGAGTTTATGGCCGTGGCACAGCGTCAGAAGTTCTATGATTCGGAACTCTTATTCTATCAGACTTCGACCCCGACTTTCATTACTGAGTCTCAAAATTTCCTGCGCATGAAATATGTTTGGGAAGCCAACCGTATGGCCATCGGGTTTGCAGATCTCTCCTGGGGTCATGAATCAGATACCTACTATCCTGACAACACCGTTGACTTCGCCAATTCTGCCAAAGACAAGACACAATATATTGTCACAGCCCTTCGAGCCGGATTTAAGGGAGGTCTTCTCAACGACGAACTCTATCCGAGTTCCGGTTGCCAATGGAGGGCTGACCTTCAGGGGAGTTATGAACTTTCCCGTTTTACTCCAGGCTACGACAAAGCGTTGCGGACGGATTACAAGGGCCATTTCCGGGCTTCGGCGGAATTATTATGGAAGCAGTTCTTCCCCGTCGGGAAGCATTTCACGGTCGGAGGCGCCGCCAATATCCTCGGCACTCTCCAGAAACTTCCTCAGAACTATACGGCGACGCTTATTCATGCGCCGGCCTTCGCTCCGACCCCTTCGACCAAGAATTATTTCAATGAGGCCTTCCGTTCCGACAACTACGTGGCGGCGGGAGTAATGCCGATATGGAGTCCTGTAAGCAAACTTCAGATCAGGGGCGACTTCTATCTTTATTCCCCCATACGCGATCTGAAGAGAGGTCCCGGCAATTCTGCTTATTACAGCGGATGGTTTCGGAAGGCTGATTTTATAGGAGAGATGGCCGTGGTCTATAACTTCCCTTTCGCTTCCCTTTCGCTTTATGGAAATTATCTTTCGTATCCGGCGAAAAACTGGAACTTCGGAATCAACTTCGGCCTTCTTTTCCATGCCCCGAGACTTTTAAGATAAGAATATCCCCGCTTGTTAGTTAAGACCTCATTCAATAAAAACTGCGACTTTTACATTAACAGATTTTGTTGAATGAGGTCTTACTATGCAATCCAACCTTCAGCATGCGATCGCGGGATAATCTAAAGCTCTACTGTCAGGCTCTTGAATCCGGGGGAGATCCATACCGTATCCCTGCAAATAAGCATTACCGGTAGTTCGAGTGTGTCCGCCGTCTCCTTTGCTTTTGCCGTCCCCATCGCCATTAGCGCCGTCGCTAACCCGTCAGCCTCCATAGCTGTCTGAGCTATTACGGTTGCGCTTAGAATATCGGTTTGAACGGGCCGCCCGGTTTTAGGGGAAATCGTGTGTCCATATCTTCGGCCACCCTCCTCATGGAAATTCCTATAGTTTCCGGAAGTGGCCATCCCCATGCCGGTG
>JAIDPP010000285.1 GCA_029062725.1 Muribaculaceae bacterium
TTCTGGTCGGAATAGGACTTGCCGCGAGATTCGGATCTTCTTCCGGAGTTGCCGAGGTGTCGAGACACAGTATTCTGACATTGGAACTTGATGGCGTTATCGAGGAGCGGGCCTCTTCGGTGACTCCTGATTATACGATAATTCTTAATGGAGGAATCGATCGTCCCCAGACTTTGGAGACAATTATTCAGGCTCTCCGCGATGCGGCTACAAACAAGAACATAGACGCGCTGTACATCAAGTGCGGAACAGTTGCGGCCGCTCCCGCCACCCTTAACGCTATCCGAAACGAGGTTGTGAACTTTTCAAAAAGCGGAAAGAAAGTTTTCGCCTACGGTGACAATCTTACAAGCGGGGCATATTACGTGGCCTCGGCCGCAGACAGTGTGTTCATAAATCCT
Organism: Muribaculaceae bacterium; assembly: GCA_029062725.1. Lineage (GTDB taxonomy): Bacteria > Bacteroidota > Bacteroidia > Bacteroidales > Muribaculaceae > Lepagella. The sequence goes on from JAIDPP010000285.1 coordinate 402, forward strand.
TACGGTAATGTTGAAATGAAAGGACTATCATCCACTTCCCTCTATATGAAGGGTCTTTTCGAGAAGATAGGAATCTCTTTTCAAGTCGTAAAGGTCGGCACCTTCAAATCGGCAGTCGAACCCTATACTATGGATGAGATGAGCGAACCTGCGAGAGCCCAGCTCGATACTCTGTTCGGAAACATGTGGGGCTTCATGAAGGATCGTATCTGTGAAAACCGTAAGAAACTTAACCCCGCTGCGATTGATTCCCTTATAAATGTGACGAGCATAACATTCGCTCCTGTCGCTGATGCGGTCAACTCGGGACTTGTCGATAAAGCGGTTTATGAACGCACGATGGATAGCCGACTTGCTTCTTTGATAGGACGCAAGAAAAAAGAACTTAATTTTGTAAGTCCTGAGACCCTTGTCGGAGGTGAAGATATCTATGGAGCGTTTAGCGGCAAGAACCGTATAGCCGTGCTTTACGCTACTGGGGAGATAGCCGACGGTGCCAACAGTGGTATCAATTATGAGAAACTCGTTCCGATCATTACGGATCTGGCAGAAAATGAAAACGTAAAGGGGATGGTGCTAAGGGTAAATTCTCCAGGCGGCTCCGCTTTCGGAAGCGACCAGATAGGGGAGGCGCTCGATTATTTCAAGTCGAAGGGGAAGCCGTTAGCTGTATCTATGGGAGACTACGCTGCCTCGGGAGGTTATTGGATTTCCTGCGGTGCCGATATTATATATGCTGATCCTCTGACTATCACCGGCTCTATCGGAATATTCGGCCTCCTTCCCAACGGAAAAGTCTTGCTTGACAAGATAGGGATTAATCCGCAGTATGCCGGTACCAATCCGCAAGCTAATTTCCCGACTCGTTTCAAGCCGATGGACGAACGTCAGCTCGGGGTGCTTCAGAAATATGTGGAGGAGGGATACGATCGTTTCATAAACCGTGTGGCGCAAGGACGTAAGATGTCGCCTGAAAAGGTTCGAGCCATTGCAGAGGGTCGAGTATGGGATGCTCAGCAGGCTCAGAAAATAGGTCTTGTGGATAAGATGGGTGGACTCGGCGATGCTCTCGACTGGACTGCATCCAAAGCCGGGGTGTCGGGAAAATATTCTGTGGATATATATCCGGAGCATAAACCCAATTTCTGGGATCTCGTGGCCGATGGAGGAGCTTTCCAGAAACTGACCGAATCGATTTCCGACAACTCCTTTTCAACGTTTGTCGCCGATTATCTGCAACGCTACCTCACGCTTGACCGCGTGCAGGCGCGGATGCCCGACTTTAAGGTCGGATTCTGATATTTTAGGAAACCAAGGGTTTAAACTGATTCACTGATGAGAGAGGAAACGGCAAATAAGTTGTTGACTTCCCTTTTAAAGCCACTGTCGTGGCTTTACGGAGCGGTCACGGGCATGCGTAACTGGATGTTCGATCGTGGAATCCTGTCGCAGGAAGAGTTTGAAGTTCCGGTCGTAAGTGTAGGCAACATCACCGTAGGTGGTACCGGGAAGACTCCTCATGTCGAGTATATTCTCGGTATGATGGCTATGGATTATAAGATTGCCGTCCTAAGCCGAGGATACAAGCGAAAGACAAAGGGCTTCATCCTTGCCAATTCTCACAGTACCCCCGACAGTATCGGCGACGAACCCTTGCAGATGTACCGTAAATTCGGACGCTATGCCCGAATAGCCGTTTGCGAGAGCCGGAAAAAAGGGATAAAGGAACTACTCCGCCAGTTTCCTGATATTCAACTTGTAATCCTCGATGATGCCTTCCAGCACCGTTATGTGAAGCCAAAGATCTCAATTCTTCTGATGGACTTTTCCCGTCCGATATACGAAGACCACCTGCTTCCTCTGGGACGATTACGCGAGAATGCCGCTCAGGTAGGGCGTGCGGATATGGTTATTGTGACAAAATGTCCGGAAGAACTCCCTCCCCTTGAATACCGTCTCGTGACGAAGAAGCTCGACCTGATGCACTTTCAGAAACTTTATTTCTCGCGATTCTCATACGGGCCCTTGGCTCCGGTGTTCCCCGACGATGAGCCGTATAATGTTTCCCTATCCTCCCTTTCGGAGCGCGACGGAGTGTTTCTGGTCACGGGAATTGCTAATCCTCGTCCTCTCGTCCGTCATCTCAGAAGCTATCCCTTCAAAGTTAAGGTATCACATTTTTCCGACCATCATGATTTTTCCCGTGAAGATATCCAGCTTATGCAGGAAAAGTTCAGGACACTTACGGGAGAGAGAAAGATTATAGTAACCACGGAGAAGGATGCCGTAAGGCTCATGTATAATCCTTATTTCCCGTCCGAACTCAAGAAATTCATATTCTATATACCCATCAATGTCAGAATGGAACCCGGAATTGACGAAGGAGATTTCATCGGTGATCTTAGAAAAGAGATCAGCAGCAGTGAAAACCAAGGTTCCCTGACGTTATAACTTTAGAAAACTGTGCCTATTTGGCTTAGCGATTGGAAATCGCTAAGCATGTAATACCTAAATCGAATAACTTATGGAAAAAACTTATTTGCAGAAAATAGAGGAGACTGCCTCATATATCAAGGATAAAATTGGCGTAATGCCCGATACTGCCGTAATTCTCGGAACAGGCCTCGGTGACCTCGTGAACCATATCAGTGACGCTCGCGAGCTTGACTATAAGACGATTCCAAATTTTCCTGTCTCTACTGTCGAAGGCCATAGCGGAAAGCTTATTTTCGGCCAGCTCGGAGGTAGATACGTGATGGCGATGCAGGGGCGTTTCCACTATTACGAGGGCTATGATATGAAGGAGGTGACCTTCCCGGTACGCGTAATGAAGGCCTTGGGGGTAGAAAAACTTTTTGTAAGCAATGCCGCCGGAGGTATGAATAAGGAGTTCGAGGTAGGTGATATTATGGTCATCACCGACCATATCAACCTCTTCCCGGAAAATCCGCTCCGTGGAAAGAATTATAATGAACTTGGTCCACGTTTTCCGGCAATGACAGAACCTTATTCGCTCAAACTTATCTCTCTGGCTGACAGCATAGCCGAGGAAAAGGGTATCAGGCTTATGCACGGTGTATATGTTGGTACGGCGGGACCGACATTCGAGACTCCGGCCGAATATGAATATTTTCGAATAATTGGGGGAGATGCTGTCGGGATGTCAACTGTGCCGGAAGTGATAGTGGCAAACCATGCAGGGTTGACAGTGTTCGGAGTTTCAGTGATTACTGACCTTGGTGGAAAAGATATAAAGGAGGTGCCTTCACATGAGGAGGTTCAGAAAGCAGCCCTAAAGGCACAACCCGTGATGACGGCGCTGATAAAGGAGATGATGGCACGTATATGAGAGCTACTATCAGATAGAAATTACAAATACTATGGAAG
>JAIDPP010000286.1 GCA_029062725.1 Muribaculaceae bacterium
CGTGGTTATTGTGTATAAAAATATATGGGGGTTCGGGGGAGGGTCCGCGGCCCCCTCTATCGAGCTTGTCGATATCTTCTGCCGCAAACTCGGGGTCGAGGTTGACGCCGATATGGAGGCTGTCGCCAAGATCCGTCATGAACTCAAGGATGCCCGCAAGGCTCTTGCTGATTTCGACCTCAATAAGGATAAATGGCCCCGCGATTTCGACGAGGCTCTCAAGGAGATGCCCGCAGAGATCGACGCCGAGTTCGACCGCGCCATCGAGGCCGCCAAGGAGAACCGCGAGGAGGAGCTGCTCGACGCCTGCCATAAGATCGAGGCTTATTTCGGACTTCCCAAACCCAACGAGCTCGTCAAGAACGCCGAAGTGCCGGGAGGAATGTATTCAAATATGGTGGCTAATCTCCGCGCCCTCGGCGCCGAGGATGTCCTTGAGGAGGCGATGGCCCTTATCCCGAAGGTGCGTCGCGACGCCGGTCTCGTTCCACTCGTGACACCCACAAGCCAGATCGTAGGCTCACAGGCCGTAAACCTCGCTATGGACCGTCGCGCCGGAAAACCCGACTATACGAATAAGAACAATCAGTTCATATCACTTGTCAAGGGTGAGTACGGCACTACCCCCGTGCCCGTAGATCCCGCCTTCCGCGAGAAGATCACAGGCAGTCCCGAGGAGAAACCCTACGACGTAAGTTCATATAAGACTCCCGCCAATCCCGAACTCGAGAAGTTTGGCGGCGTGAAGCTCGCTCAGAACGAGGAGGAATTCCTGCTTCTCGAGCTTCTCCCGGCCGTGGCCAAGACCTTCCTGACCAATATCCGCAAGAAGGAATACGAGGCTAAGGCCGCTTCTGCTCCCGCACAGGCCGAGACTCCCAAGGCTGCGGCTCAGGCTGTTGTCGGCGATATCTTCTGCGCACCGATGGGAGGCACTGTCCTCGAAATCCGCGTCAAGGCCGGCGATACCGTGAAGCCGGGCGATGTGGTGCTCGTTTATGAGGCCATGAAGATGGAAAACGACCTTGCCTGCGATAAGGGCGGAGTTGTGAAACAGGTGCTTCTCGGCGAGGGCGACGTGATGTCCACCGGCCAGCCTGTCATCGAATTTGTTGCCGAAGGGGTAGCCGCTCCTGCTCCCGAGGCTCCCGAGGCTGTGGAAGGAAACGGCGAGGTGATGCTTGCTCCCATGGGCGGTACTGTCCTTGAGATAAAGGTCGCTCCCGGCGATGAGATAAAGGTCGGCGATACTCTGCTTGTATATGAGGCCATGAAGATGGAGAATAATCTCATAAGCGACCGCGCCGGCAGGATAGCCAAGGTGCTTATCGCCGACGGCGACGTGATGGCTACCGACCAGCCAATCTTCGAGTTCGGCAACGCTGTGGCCGCCGCTGCCAAGCCCGCGCCTAAACCCGCACCCAAAGCTGCTCCCGCACCCAAGCCCGCACCGGTGGCGGATGCCCCCAAGAAGGATGCCTCAGCGGTGAAGCCCGTTGATATCAACCGCTGCTACGCACCCGTGGAGGGTGGAACTTCCGACCATGCTGTCCTTCCGCATGAAGAGGCACATGAAGCGGTGCCCGCTTTGCGTCTCGCCCCGGGCACGACCCTTGAGATACATGTAGCTCCCGACGGCGGAATCAACATCCGCATCACGGCGGGTAGATAAGACACTCCTGTTATAATTTTTCTCTGTCGGAGAGGACTTTGACGAGTCCTCTCCGACACCTTTTTTGTCTAATTGATATTTTTTGCCTAAATTTGCAATATTATATGAAATGAAGCGACTCGATCCTTTTTCCGGCTGTCAGTCAGACACCGGCAAAGAACTTCAATAACTTGACAATATATGACAGACCTTCTCGCATATATCACATGGAACGCCGATCCTGTGCTCTTCTCCTTCGGACCCTTCTCCGTCAGATGGTACGGTCTCGCGTTCGCCATCGGATTCACAATCGGCTATAACATCGTGGCGCGGATGTTCAAGCATGAGGGCGCGCCGGAGAACTGGCTCGGCATCCTCCTCGGATATGTGGTCGTGGCCACGATCGTCGGCGCCCGGCTGGGCCACGTGTTCTTTTATGAATGGGACTACTATTCTCAGCAT
>JAIDPP010000287.1 GCA_029062725.1 Muribaculaceae bacterium
AAGCTATATCGACCGGTTTGCTGAAATCGCGGTCGCCGAACAGAAAGCCCACGGCATCCCCGCCTCCATCACGCTGGCGCAAGGACTCCTGGAAAGCGCGGCCGGCCGCTCTTCGCTCGCCACCAAAGGCAATAATCATTTCGGTATAAAGTGTCATACCGGCTGGACAGGCGACACCCTCCTGCGCAACGACGACGCCGCCAACGAATGTTTCCGCGTATATTCATCCGCTCAGGAAAGTTTCTCCGACCATTCCCGGTTTCTGCTCAAGAACCGCTACCGCCCACTCTTCGAATATGATGTGACCGACTACACATCATGGGCCCACGGCCTGAAGAAATGCGGCTACGCGACTGATCCCAACTACGCCACGCGCCTGATAGCGATAATTGAACGATACAGCCTCTATCTCTTCGACAGCCCCGACGGACGAGCCGCCGAGCAGATGGCCGACCATATCCACCGCAGCCTCTGCGCCTCGCATCCCATCCGGCGCACACGCGGCCTACACTATGTGATAGCGGCCCCGGGCGACACATACGCCTCGATAGCCAAAGAATTGGGAATGAAGAAAGAGAAGCTCATGGCTCTCAACGACGCAACCTCCGACAACGGTATAAAACCCTGGCAGGAAGTATATCTCGTGGAGAAACTCGACACTCCCCCCGACGGAGTGAAATCCGCCACAATCGGCGAAGACGAGTCGATCCATTCCATCGCCCAGCGCTTCGGGATGAAACTTGAAACGCTCCTTACCCTCAATCCGAAGGCAAAAGATCGTCCCGGAACGCGGCTTAAACTCCGCTGACCCTCCTTTTTACCATTATGTCTGCTCTGACCGACCAGAAAAGATAAAACCGAATAAATTTTGCTATTTCCCTGAAAATAGCTAACTTTGCGGTTGCAAGAACCGTCCGGAGAGAGAAAGAAGCCTCTCCAATTGCTTCGCGCGCACCCGTAAACTTTTGTCAATCATACGGTTGATTAAAGGATGCCTCTGTAGTTCAACGGATAGAATAGAAGTTTCCTAAACTTTAGATAGGGGTTCGATTCCCCTCGGAGGTACGAAATATTTTTAATTTCTGGATATAATCCGGCATCTTCCCGACAGGGTTTCCGGAAAGACAGCAACTAAAAACTTTTTTTAACAGTGGGAAAGTTCACCGCATATAAAGTCCAGCTTGCCTCCCTGCCCGACGGGCACCATGAGCAAGACTTCGAAATCGACACAGAGTTCTTCAAAAACATGGAGAACCGCGACATCATCTCCTCCGATGTCC
>JAIDPP010000288.1 GCA_029062725.1 Muribaculaceae bacterium
CTCCGAACTTAAAGCCGATTCAATGAAGAGGCTCCTTCAGAAAGCAGCTCCCTCGTTAGGCCGGCGGATAACCCTTATGGAGGAGATTTCCAAATACTATAGCCCCAGAATGGCCGACTCCGCGCTGACCTACGCCTACCGGGCCCACTCGTTAGCCAAGGAGAACGGGCAGGACGAGCTTATAGACCGTACGGCTCTTACCCTTACCAACGCGCTGTCTGCTTCCGGATATTTCTCGGCCGCCGTGACGATATTCGACTCCGTGGCAAAAAAGAATCTTTCCCATGACGACCGACTGTCCTACTGGTATATCGGCCGACAGCTCTATTCCAATATATGCAACTACGTAGGTGAAACCGGGCGCCTCTACGATATCTATTTTGAGAAGGAGAACGTCTTCGTGGATTCCCTCATCCGGTTCCTGCCGGAAGGAAACGACTTCAAGGTCTTCCTCAAAGCCCAGGTGCTGATTAATGCCGGTAAGGAAGAAGCCGCACGTAAAGAACTCTTGAAGGTGCTTCAAAGATGCACCAAAGGGTCGCAGATTTATGGCATGACGGCCTATCAGATCTCCCAATCATATCAGAAGACCGATCAGACACGCTATGCGGCCTATCTTGCGATGGCCTCGGAAAGCGATATAATAGGAGGGATACGCGACGGATTCGCCCTTCCTTCCCTATCCGACTGGCTTTATCGGGAAAAGGAATACGCTACGGCGTTCAAATATATCAATTTCGCCATGAACGATGCCTACCTCGGATCGGCACGTATGCGGCTTGTAAATATCTCCTCCTTCGTGCCCGACATAGATGAGGCATACCGTAATGAGATCAACAGCTCCCTATCGGATTTCGCGATATATGCCCTTATGGTCTCTGTGATTCTTATTATTCTGATCATTGTCCTTGCCCTGCTCCTCAAGGAGATGCGAAAGCGTCGCCTGGCCCATACCCAGCTCGTATCGGTATCGAAGATGAAAGACAGCTATATCCGCGACTTCATCGGCTTATGTTCGGCCTATTCCGAAAAATATGATGTTTTGGCCCAGACCGTTATGAGAAAGATTCAAGCCGGACAAAGTCAGGATCTTCTTAAATTAGTGAAGAGTGGAAAAGCCTCTGAAAGCGAAAATGAGGAATTTTACAAGACAATCGACCGGGTCTTCGCGAGTCTTTATCCCAACTTTATCGAGCAGATAAACGAACTCCTGATTCCCGAAGAGCGCTACTCCATGGATAATGGCGGCGCATCAGCCCTTAATCCGGAATTACGGATCTATGGCTTCGTACGGCTCGGAGTGACGGAAAGTTCTAAAATCGCTAAAATCCTGAATTATTCTTCCAACACAGTTTATACATACCGTAACCGAATGAGAAACAAAGCTCTCAATCGAGAAACCTTCGACGATGATGTTCTCAATCTTGATTCCGGCATCCAGGAATAAGCCGGGATCGCCAAGGTATAGTATGAAACATGAAATAATGAGTTGATATGAGTAGCCAGCCTTGGTCCGGAAGGGGATAAAACATAAAAAATAGCTCAAATCACAATTTCATTATCTATGCACAAGCTGTACATGCATCTATATTACTATTTCTTATCATTTTGTTTAACAATACTTTAAGACATTATAAATCTATATTCAACCTATATATCACCGATAACACTTGCAAATAGCACTTTTTGATATTAACTTTGCATCGTGAAAAGATAACAAGTAAGAAATTACAATAGGTAATTTAGATTGTTAAGAGTCAAAACAACCACAATCGCGCTACTAAGATTTAGAGTTGTTAGAAGCTTTGAAGAGTCAAAGTACAGTTGGTTTTAAAAGTTTACTAATAGGATTAGAGCAAAGATATAAACTGATAAATTCACTAATGTTAGGTTTGTAGAAAATTAAATAGATTCGCACCCCGGCAGATTCCTTGTGAAAGGAGCCTGCCGATTTTTTTCGCAGTAACTGACCTGCTTCTGCCTGTGTCTTATTATCCCAGCCCCTCGCATGATAAGAGTGGGCTCCCTCAAGGCTTAATTACTTAAGCAGATTTTTAAGGTGTATATGTCTCGTGTCGTGCAAGAAAGGGGAATGATGACGGTTAAGGGCAGCTGGAGTGTTCCAGAGCTCTCAACGACAGGCGATTGAACGAGGCGTAATGCACGCGAATTAATCGGAAATGGGGATTATCCACAAGGTAAAGGCCGAAAAGAATAAAATCCCATCCGAGATACCGGGGAGCCGGAGTCCGAACCCGGCCGCGGCCGGCAGTGACGCCGACAAAGAAAAGGGCCCCGTCTCGAAAGCCGGAACCCCTTTTCATAAAATGTTTTATTATTTTATGGAAATGCTGTCGTAAAAGATTTATTTGCCCAAACGAGCTTTCTCTCGCTCGATATAGGCATCCACGGAAGTTGTTCCGAGGCGGAATGCAGGATAATCCTGCTTGATCTGCTGGTAACACTCGAGAGCCTGCTGATATTTCTTCTGCTCGTCATAAACGTTGGCGCATTTCAAAAGCGCGCGGGGAACGATCTGCTCATTCTTGTCTCCCTTCTTTACTGCCTCCTTATATGCGTCGATCGCTTTGTCATATTGCTTGAGGTTGACATAGCAGTCACCCTTGAGGATTATGGCGTTGGCCATGAGCACAGGCTCGCCGACATTAGCCTTGTCGAGACAATCGAGAGCTTCCTTATACTTACCTTGATCGTAGAAATTCTCGGCTGCCTCAAGAGCCGCGAGATGGCCTGAAGGAGTGTTGGGATATCTCTCGGCCACTTTCTTATATTCGGCAGCTGCGATTGAATCGTTGCCGACGGCAGTGATCTCAACCTGATTATAGGCCTCAGCCGCGCCCTTGAGATGGGGATTGCGATAGATGAAGAAATAGCTGAGGATGAATCCGGCTATTACCACGATGCCGCCCAATACCCAATAGATGATCTTCTTGTTGTTGGCGAGTGTCTCGCTCGCAGAGCTCAGATTGCTGTTAAGCTTGTCGATAGCGTTCTGCTCATTTTCGTTATTTGATGCCATACTGTTTTAAGTATTCTTGTCTGCGCGGTGAGAACCGCCGTTTTTAATATTCTTCAATTAACACGCAAAATTAATAATTATTTTTGATTCAGCAAAATGTTGCAAAAAAATACGTAAATTTGCAGTCTAAAGTTTTTGGATTAATGTAAAACATAACGAGTTTTTCAATCGAACATCTCCGCCTCCTGAGAGGGGTCTATGTCTCCCGGACCGACCGGACTCCATCCGGCGACACAATAACTACCTTCGATGTCCGGCTTACAGAACCAAACCGCGAGCCGGCCCTCTCGCCCGAATCGCTTCACGCCATGGAGCATCTCGCCGCCACTTTCCTGCGCAACAATAAGCAATGGAAAGAACGAATCATCTACTGGGGGCCGATGGGATGCTGCACCGGAAACTATCTACTCATGCAGGGAGAACTGACCCCCTCCGATATACTCCCCTTATTAAAGGATACCTTCAAGTTCATCGCGGAGTATGAGGGAGATGTGCCGGGAGCCACTCCCAAAGACTGCGGAAACTACTCCTTCATGGATCTTCCCGAGGCGCGCCGTCACGCACGACGCTTCCTGGAGGAAGTGCTGGAGAATCCCGGCCCGCAGAATCTAAATTATCCCGAAAATTAAAACGGAATTGATAAAAATACTTGCAAAGTTGAAAAAAAGGGTGTATCTTTGCAAATGATTCCGGTCGGCAGATCCGAGGCGGAATATGTTGCAGAAATGGTGGAATGGTAGACACGAGGGACTTAAAATCCCTTGGCCTTTATCGGCTGTGTGGGTTCGAGTCCCACTTTCTGTACTGACTCATGCCGGTGTCTCCTCCCGAGACACCGGCATTTTATTTCTCTCCCTTTTAAACCTCCCAAATATGGCTCAGGACCTCCGACTCGACCAGACGCAGCGCCTTGCACTCTCGCCCCAGCAGATTCGCTTCGTGAAACTGCTGGAACTCAATGCGCCCGAACTCGAGGAGGCAGTCAATAAGGAGCTGGAAGAGAACGTAGCTCTTGAAGAGAAGGAGACTTCCTCTCCGGAACTTCCGACATACCACTCCGCCACCTATTACGCAGGGAGGGGAAACGACGGAGATATTCCGGCATTCGCTCCCGCCGACACCGATGAATCCCTATATGACAATCTGAATTCCCAGCTCTCGGAACGCGACCTGCCGGAGAAGGTGCTGCAAGGAGCGAAATATATAATAGGGAATCTTGATTCCAACGGATACCTCGACCGCCCATTGCGGAACATCGCTGATGATCTGGCCTTCAATGAAGGAATTGACCTCACTGAAAAAGAGGCACAAAAGGCCCTGGAGGCTGTCAGAAGCCTTGATCCGCCCGGCATCGGCGCTTTCAATCTCCGCGATTCTCTAAGAATGCAGTTGGAGGCGATGGCTCCCTCCCAAACCCGGGAAAACGCACTGCGAATCATCAACGACGCCTACGAAGCCTTCACCATGAAGCATAAGCACCGCCTCGTCTCCTCCCTGCATCTTTCCATGGAGAGTATAGATGAAGCCCTCGATCTGATCCGCAGCCTCAATCCCAGACCGGGAGCCGCCTTAGGTTCAAGTCGCTCCGACGAGGCATCCATAATCATACCTGACTTCATCGTCAGCAACGAGGACGGTGAGATCAAAGTCTCCCTCAACAGCCGAATCCCGGAGCTGAGGATCGACAGCAGTTTCGAGCAGGCCGTAGCCAACATGGAGCGCTCGGCGAAAGGACGCGTAAAGAGGACAGGCGAGTCGGAATATGTGATGCGCAGCTATAACGATGCCCGCGACTTCATATCCGTGCTATCGCAGCGGCAGAAAACGATGATGGATGTCATGACGGCTATCGTCAAGATCCAGAAGGAATACTTTCTTACACAGGATATCTACACCCTGCGCCCGATGATGATAAAGAATGTGGCCGAACTGACAGGTCTCGATTTTTCAGTGATCTCCCGCGCTACCAATGGTAAATATGTAGCCACTCCCTGGGGAATCTTCCCGCTCCGCTTCTTCTTCAGCGACTCCGTGGGAGATAACTCCGAAGGCACTGAAGCGTTGACCAACCGCAAAATTGAGGAGGAGATACGCGCCCTGGTGGAGGAAGAAGACAAGAGCCATCCCTTGAGCGACCAACAGATAATGGAGGAGATGGGGCGACGCGGAAAAGAGATCTCCCGGCGCACAGTGGCCAAATACCGCGACCGACTCGGGATTCCTGTGGCACGATTGCGCAAAGATATGTAATATTATCTGCATATATCTTCTATATCCTTTATTTCTCGGCAAAATGCTATTAAATGC
>JAIDPP010000289.1 GCA_029062725.1 Muribaculaceae bacterium
TGTCCTAATTATAGAAGGGTCATACGATCCACTATTACTCTTTATATTTTTCTTATTTCTTAAAATAATACTTATAGAAAAACATGGACAAGACTATTACCAAAGCCCAGATAAAAGCGGCTATCGAAGAGGCATACGCCGAATGTAAGGATATCAAAGGCGGACACAACGCCGATTATATCCCTTTCCTCGCCAATATCGATCCCAATTTGTTTGGCATAAGCGTGACGCTCCTTGACGGAACCGTCATCAACGTAGGCGACACGGAGTATAAATTCGGTGTGGATTCCATCTCAAAGGTTCTTACAGCCATTCTGATTCTAAAGCAGCATGGCGCAAAGGCAGTGCTCGACCAGATAGGCGCCGATGCAACCGGACTCCCCTTCAACTCCATTTTCGCAATTCTTCTTGAAAACGACCATCCATCCACTCCTCTTGTGAACGCCGGCGCAATAACAGCCTGCTCCATGGTGGAGCCTAAAGGCGATTCATGGGGAAAATGGGAAGCCATCATCAATAACTTTACCGCATTGTGCGGGTCTGAATCCCAGGTGCTCGACGAACTTTATAAATCGGAATCCGACACCAACTTCAATAACCGGTCAATCGCATGGCTGCTCAAGGATTACAACCGCATATACGATGATGTGCCCATGAGCCTTGACCTCTACACCCGTCAATGTTCGGTAGGCATAACAAGCGAACAGCTCGCTATCTGTGCAGGAACAATCGCTAACGGAGGTCTGAATCCGGTTACGAAAGAACAGGTGTTCGACAAAGACCTCGCCCCCAAGATCACATCCCTTATCTCCACAGTCGGGTTCTATCAGCACACCGGCGACTGGCTCTATACCTCCGGCATACCTGCAAAGAGCGGTGTAGGCGGTGGCGTCCTCGGCGTTATGCCCGGAGTGATGGGTATCGCAGCCTTCGCGCCTCCATTGGATGAGGCCGGCAACTCGGTAAAGGCGCAGGCAGCAGTGAAAGCCATAATGAACAAGCTCGGGCTCGGAGTCTTCAACGGCGACCGCGTTACCATCACAGATTAATTCACGGGTTCCACAATTATAAAAAACTATTAAGTACGTGACAAAAATTTGAAAACATAGAATTTTGGGGTATAAGCTGGACGCAGAAGTATGGTCGCAATCTC
>JAIDPP010000029.1 GCA_029062725.1 Muribaculaceae bacterium
ACTTTGGATTCTTCAATGCGAATGGTTGCAGGTACAGCGAGAAGCATGGGTATAACTGTAAAGGGTGATTTCCCTGAATTAAACTAAAAATCTTCAAAAAAATGGGAAAACTGACAAAAAATCAAAAGTTGGCTTTATCGAAGATTGAACCGGGGAAGGAATATACCTTGATTGATGCATCCAAGAAGGTGAAGGAAACTTCTTTCGAGAAGTTTGACGCTTCCTTTGATATTGATGTTCGTCTTGGTGTTGACCCTCGCAAGGCTGACCAGATGGTTCGTGGCGTTGTATCGCTACCCCACGGTACAGGCAAGCAAGTTAGAGTGCTCGTGTTGTGCGGACCTGACGCGGAAGCGGCAGCCAAAGAAGCCGGTGCCGATTACGTTGGTCTTGATGAATATCTTCAGAAGATCAAAGAGGGTTGGACAGACGTTGACGTCATTATCACTCAGCCTTCTGTAATGGGTAAGCTTGGTCCGTTGGGTCGTATTCTCGGTCCGCGCGGTCTTATGCCTAACCCCAAGAGCGGTACAGTCACTATGGATGTGGCCAAGGCAGTGAAGGAAGTAAAACAGGGTAAGATCGACTTTAAGGTTGACAAGACAGGAATCGTTCACGCTTCTATCGGTAAGGTATCGTTTACACCTGAGCAGATGCGTGACAATGCCAAGGAGTTTATCAATACATTGATTAAGCTGAAGCCCGCCACTTCCAAAGGCACATATATAAAGAGCATTTATCTTTCAAGCACGATGGGTCCCGGCGTAAAAGTTGAGCCTAAGTCTGTTGCCGAATAATTAATTAAGAAGCAGAGAAATGAAAAAGGAAGATAAAGCTATAATAATTGCCAATATCGGCGACCAGCTGAAGAAATACAGCTGTGTTTATCTGACACAGACCGCAGGTCTCAACGCTGAAAAGACAAGTGCACTCCGTCGTGCATGTTTTGGCGAGGATATCAAGATGTTCTGCGTAAAGAATACTCTTCTGAAGCAGGCTTTTGAAGCAAGCGAGACCGATTACTCGGGTCTTTACGATCTCCTTCACGGTGAGACGACACTTCTTCTCAGCAACGTAGGCAACGCTCCTGCGAAGTTGATCAAGAAGTTCCGCGACAAAAAGGATACTCTTCCTATGTTGAAGGGAGCCTATGTGGAGGAA
>JAIDPP010000290.1 GCA_029062725.1 Muribaculaceae bacterium
GAGTGGCGACCACGATATCCGTTCCCGCCGCAAGGGAATTTACCTCATCCTCCACTTTATGGCCACCATATAAAGGCGTGACCTTAAATCCGGCGGCGATGGAATTCATTATCTTGGTTATCTGTATCACAAGTTCACGCGACGGCGCTATGACAACGGCCTGTACCCTCCCGGTGGAGGGTTTAAGCAATTTAAGGACCGGAAGGATAAAGGCAAGGGTCTTTCCCGAGCCGGTCGGCGAAAGAAGGATTATATCGCGGGCTTCGGAGAAGGAGCGCAACATCTTCTGCTGCATTGGGTTTAGGACCTCGATATCAAGTTTCTCTTTTATCAGGGGCAAGAATTCTTTTTCTCTCATAATAACTTCAATAATCTGTTACAAATATAACAAAAGGGCATCGCCGAGGGTTTGACCTTCCCTATCATTCATCCTCACCACTTCCTGACAAAAAAATTGTTTTTCAGGAGATCTGCGACCAGTCCACACTTCTTGAAAACCTGAAATTAAGCTCCCTTGAGATAGTCTGGAGAGAGGCGGTGGAAAGCGGGAGCTTCTCGCCGGTACGGTCGGAAGCTGACACTTCGCCTGCCACAAGTTCGGGATGAGCATTCAGCACTCTCTCGGCGGCATCGCGGGCGATATTGAGTATCTGGCCGTCGCTCGTTAGATTAGCTATCTTAAGATCTATCGCCAGTCCGCTCTGCTGCGTCCCCTCCATATCTCCGGGTCCCCGCAATTTCATATCAGCCTCGGAGATTAGAAAGCCATCTGTGGTCTCGGTCATAATGGAAAGTCTTTTCCTCGTGTCGGACCCTATCTTATATTTTGTCATCAGTATGCAATAGCTCTTGTCGGAACCACGACCCACACGACCCCTCAGCTGGTGAAGTTGCGAAAGTCCGAACCTCTCGGCATTCTCTATCACCATTACCGAGGCGTTGGGTACATTCACTCCGACCTCAATCACAGTGGTAGCCACAAGGATACGTGCCTGTCCCGAAACGAACCTTTCCATCTGGTAATCTTTCTCATCGGGCTTCATGCGCCCGTGAACCATACAGACTTCTACCTCGGGGAAGAGACCCATTATTCTCTCCTTCCCCTCCACAACACTTTTCAGCTCAAGCTTTTCATTTTCCTGAATCAACGGATAGACGATATATATCTGACGTCCGGCCTCGAGCTCACGGTGGATAAGACGGTTCACCTCCGAACGGTTCTCGTCATAACGCATCAGGGTTTCGATCGGCTTTCGCCCCGGCGGCAGCTCATCTATCACAGAGACATCAAGATCGCCATAAACTGTCATGGCGAGGGTTCTGGGGATCGGAGTGGCCGTCATCACAAGGACATGAGGCACCACGCTGTTTTTTTTCCACATCTTCGCACGCTGCGCCACACCGAAACGGTGCTGCTCATCGATCACAACTAATCCGAGGCGATCGAACGCCACTGAATCCTCTATTAAGGCGTGTGTGCCGATGAGGATATTTATCTCGCCGTTGCGGAGCCCTTCGTCGATCTCGCGCCTCTTTCGGGAGCGCACGCTTCCTGTCAGCAGTTCCACGCGCAGTCCGATCTGACGCCCCCATTCGGAGATCGTCTCGAAATGTTGGGTCGCGAGGATCTCGGTAGGAGCCATCAGTGCAGCCTGATAGCCGTTGTCGATTGCCATAAGCATCGACATGAACCCGACCATGGTCTTCCCACTCCCTACGTCGCCCTGCAGAAGACGATTCATCTGACGCCCTGTCCGCATATCATCGCGGATCTCCCGCAATACCCTCTTCTGGGCGCCGGTCAGTTCAAAGGGGATGCAGTTGAAATAATAGTCATTGAAGTATTTACCTATGGTGGGGAAGAAGAGACCCTTGATTCTTCTCCCTCGTTCGCGGGAGAATCGGAGTATATGCATCTGCAGATAGAAGAGCTCCTCGAATTTAAGCCTTTCGCGGGCCTTGCTGAGCAATTCGGGACTATCGGGCGAATGCATCTGTACAAGAGCGTCGCGCAGCGGCATGAGCCGATAACGTTCCGTTATCTCGGACGGCAGCACGGAAGGAAGCTCCGCGAACCTCTGATTCGAGAGAAGGTTCTTGACAAGACCTGACAGGAGCCGCGAGGAGTATCCCCGCCTCCTCATACTGTCGGTCACGGTATATACACCCATGAATCCCATCGGGGGACGTTCCGGATCAAATAGCGAAACCTCCGGATGGGATATGGAAAACACCGAACGGTAAAGATTCGGCTTTCCGAAAATCATATAATCTACTCCCGGGCGGTAAGCATCCTTTATAGCATCGACTTTAGAGAACCATACACATTCCATCATCCTCTGGCCGTCGGTAAAGATACCGTTAAGCCTGCGTTTCGCCCCCTCCCCTTCAATCTGAAAACTGATGAACCGGCCGACAATCTGCACCATGGGCATATCCTCCGTCAGCTCGGAGATACGGTAAATCCGGCTACGGTCGATATGCCTGAAAGGGAAATAATAAAGAAGGTCACGGAAGGTACGGATGCCGAGTTCTTTCTCGAGCATTTTTCCCCTCGCTTCCCCTACTCCCTTCAGGAATTTAATGTCTGTCGAAAAGAAATCAGCCATATATTCTTCTTAATCTATATTCATCATGTTTCCTGTCGAGGGGACCGCTTCCCTGAAGTCACATTATCTCTTTCGCATCAATACCGACGCTATGAGCAGGTCGTCAGGATGGGTTATCTTCATGTTGCGCTCGCTCCCTTCATAAAGCTCCACACGCGCCCCCGCGGCCTCCACAACGGAAGCGTCGTCGGTCATCGCCGGAGAAAGAGGGGCGTCGTAACTTCTTTTAAGCAGCCCTGCCTCGAACACCTGCGGAGTCTGTACCCTGACATATCGCGAACGTTCAAGAGGTTGCGAGCCATCCGGAAGAAGCATACGTATGGAATCAGTCATCGCAACGACCGGGACAGCCGCCCCTGTTGCCTCCCCCCTCTTCCAGCCACGGAGGATGAGGGACGTATCCACCAAGGGGCGCGCCGAGTCATGCACAGCGATCAAGGCGTCCTCCTCCTCGATACCTGCGATGCCGTTCTTCACTGATTCCAGGCGGTTGCGGCCGCCGCATACAAGGTCATAGTCAAACTCCTTCTCCTCTTCGGGCATTCCGGAATAAAGGACATCCCACAGATCGAAGAATCCCGGATGCATCACTATGCGTATCCTTGTATCGGGGTCGGCCTGATGAAATGCCTTCACCGACCACCACAGCACTGGCAGGCCGCAAAGGTCGGCAAACTGTTTCGGCACATCCCCTCCGGCCCGCAGACCCGATCCTCCTGCAAGCACCACGGCATATCTCTTTCTCTTCTCCATAGCAATATCAATAAAAGGGTAAAAACAAGGCGGGCGACATTCACACGCCACCCGCCTCCATCATTAATTTACATTTTACCACTTTCTAATGCGTCATCACATATTCATGCCCCCATCGACCTGAATCACCTGACCGGTGACATAT
>JAIDPP010000291.1 GCA_029062725.1 Muribaculaceae bacterium
TGGATCAGCGACCGGCGCAGGGCCCACCTCTCCCGATTTCATGGTGTGGGTTCTGGCCGCATACGAGATCTATAAGGTGACGGGCGACAGGAAATGGCTCGAGACGGTATATCCGATCGCCGTGCGTTCGCTGGACAAGGATGAGAAAACCGTGATGAGCGAGAGGGGACTGGTGAAAGGGGAGACCTCCTTCATCGACTGGCGCGAGCAGAGCTATCCGCGCTGGATGCAGACCGCCGATATCTCCCAGAGCGAGGCTATGGGAACGAACGTGATGTATGCCGCCGCCCTCGAGGCTACCTCGAAGATGGCCGCCGCATTAGGCAAGAAGCAGGAGGCGGCGAAATACAACGCGCAGGCCACGGCCCTGGCCGCCAACATCGACAAGACCTTCTGGATGGGAGATAAGGGATACTACGGGATGTACACCTACGGGCGCGACAACAAGATCCTAAACCCGCGCCACGAGACTCTCGGCGCCGCGCTCTCGATCCTCTACGATGTCGCTCCCAAGGAGCATCAGAAGTCGATCTCCGAGAACGCTCCCCAGACTCCTTACGGCGCGCCCATCTTCTGGCCTCAGATCTCCGATATGCCCAACTACCACAATAACGCCCTCTGGCCTTTCGTGGCCTCCTACTGGACGATAGCCCAGGCAAAGGCCGGCAACGAGGAGGGAACCCTCGAGGGGATAGGGTCGGTGTTCCGCCCGGCGGCCCTTTTCGCCACCAACAAGGAGAATCTCAACCTTGACAACGGCGACTATTTCACCGAGCTCAACTCCTCCAATATGCTCTGGTCGCTTTCGGGCAACCTCGGCATCACGATGCGCATCCTTTTCGGCATCCATTTCGAGGAGGATGGTCTGAGGATCGCACCTTTCGTGCCGAAAGTGCTCGGCGGGGAGCGTACGCTCGACAATATAAGCTACCGCGGAGGAAAGATTGACATCACGGTGAAGGGTTTCGGAGCGAAGGTCCGCAAACTGACGGTCAACGGCAAGGAGCTGGATCCGGATGCGGTGATTCCGGCATCCAAGCTGAAAGGCACGAGCAAGATCGTGGTGGAGATGGATGATCAGCCCATCCCGGCCATGAAGCTCAACCGCGCCGGCAACAGCAAGGCGCCGCTTACCCCTATCGCATGGCTCTCGCGCGACGAGCAGGCGGGTGGCCCGGCGATGAACGTGCTGGAATGGAACCCGATCGAATATATCGGGAAATATATAGTTCTGAAAGACGGCAAGCCCGTAGGGGAGACCCGCGAGACGCGCTGGGCGGCTACGGAGCCGGGGGAATGGCAGGTGATCGGCGTCGCGGGCGACGGCACGCAATCGTTCGCTTCGGAACCCCGCAGCAACCGCGAGATGCGGAAGCTGATGTTCCAGAAGCAGGATTACACGACGATGATGACTTCTCCCGAGTTAAGCTACAAGCCGGCCGAGAAACAGGGCGGCTGGAGTTCGGCCGAAGGTTTCGTAGAGCTTGATCAGAAGAGCGCACCGCAGGAGGTGGTGGTAGAGATTCCGGAGACGGGGGTCTATTCCTTCTCCGTGAGATATGCCAACGGCAACGGCCCGGTGAATACTGAAAACAAGGCCGCGATCCGTACGCTGACTCTCGACGGCAATAAAGGGGGCACGCTTGTTATGCCGACAAGAGGCGTCGCCAACTGGAACGACTGGGGCATGAGCAACAGCATAGTGCTTCCTCTCGAGAAAGGACGCCACACAATCGGGATCATCTATCTTCCGGAGGATGAGAACATGAATCTCGACACCAACCACGCGATCCTCGATTATATACGCATGGAGCGGCTATAAGCGAGGGCTTCTCGACAAATTTTTCCGGATAATTTTGTCAATTCGGAAAAAAGTAGTAACTTTGCACACGGGTGAGTCCTATACGACTTGCTCCCCATGAATCCCCCAGGTCTTGATCGAAGCAAGGGTAGTGGGTTGTAGCGGTGCGATGTAGGTCGCTCGCCCTTTTGCCTCTTTAGCTCAGTTGGCCAGAGCACGTGATTTGTAATCTCGGGGTCGTTGGTTCGAATCCGACAAGAGGCTCAAAGTCCGGAAGGACATATCATGTTTTTCATAATTTTGTTTTGGCGGCAAGCTCTTCATGAAGCGGGCCGTTTTTTTATTGCGGAGAGCCAAAGGCTCTCGCACGAATCCAAAACGGGCCCGACAATATCTATCCCGACAAGATGCGACAAGATTAAGCATGATGCAACATGATTCAACATGATGAAACATGATTCGACATGATAAAGCCTGATGCAGCATGAATCAACATGATTCAGCATGATGCAGCTAAAAATTCAACGGATGATGATTATACATAATGCGACTTTTATGGTGAAGAAGGCCTTGGAGCCACGGGTTGTGGCTTGGCTTAAGGAGGAGATCGCCGCGACGGATACAGGCGCGGGATATGCTCCCAGGATTTCGGCTATGCGTGAGGCGGGGGGCGTGAGCCATGAGCACGCGGATGCGGCTTCGGTGGCTTTCCAGCTCGAATTTCCCGATATCGATTCCGCCAGGTGCTGGTCGGCTCAGACCTTCGATGGGATCGCCGACCGCTTCACGGCGGCTTTCGGCGGCGAATCGATGGTATTCACCTCTCTTTTCGAGATTCTTTGAGTTCAAAATTCCGGATATGGCGGATATACGAGACTAAGGCAGATATAAGAAGTTATAACTAATATACGAGACCAAGGCAGATATAAGAGGTTATAACGAATATACGAGACTAAGGCAGATATAAGAGGTTATAACGGATATATGAGACTAAGGCAGATATAAGAGATTATAACGGATATATGAGACTAAGGCAGATATAAGCGACTATGGCGGATATAAGAGACTATGAAAGGATAATAATGGGGATTGATCCCGGGACCAACGTCATGGGATATGGCGTGTTGGGAATCAACGGGAAGAAGCCGGAGGTGATCGTGATGGGTGTGATAGAGCTGAGCAAGTTCGAGAGCCATTACAAACGCCTCCACCGCATCTATGAGCGTGTGTCGGGGCTCGTGGCGCAATACCTGCCTGACGAGATGGCCATAGAGGCGCCGTTCTTCGGCAAGAACGTGCAGTCGATGCTCAAATTGGGACGTGCGCAGGGAGTGGCGATGGCCGCGGCCCTGATGCGCGACATCCCGATAGCCGAATATGCCCCGCTCTCGATCAAGCAGGCCGTGACCGGGCGCGGTTCCGCCTCGAAAGAGCAGGTGGCGGAGATGCTCAAGCGTATGCTCAACATTCCTAAAGAGAACATGCCGCGCCTTCTGGATGCCACCGATGCCTTAGCGGCCGCCCTTACCCATTTCTACGAGACCGGAAAGCCGCAGATAGCGAAAGGACCCTCCTCCTGGGCACAGTTTATCGCCCGGAATCCCGACCGGGTGAAGAGATAAGAAGGGAAAGGAGGCGCATTGCAGACGCAGTGAGGAGATAAACTGTTAAAAAAATTTTCAATTTTTAGAATAATTCCATATATTTGCAAATGAATAGGGGACTCGCGGAGCCCTCCTATATCGAAACTTATACCGGAAAAACTAACAGCAACATATATGGACAGATATCAACAGGCTATTTCAGCCAGCAAAGTGCTCGCTGATGATGCGGTCGTTGCGGCCGAGGTAGCCAAGATCCTTGAGAAAGCCCCCGAAAACATGACTCCGGAGGTGTTTCGTTTCCTTTTCAGTTCTATCGACCTCACCACGCTCAGCACCGAGGACAGCGTCCGGAGCGTGACCCGCTTCACGGAGCGCGTCAACGACTTCGACAACGACTATCCGCAATATAAGAACGTGGCGGCTATATGCGTTTACAGCAATTTCGCGGAGGTGGTGAAGACCAACCTCGATGTCGAGGGTGTGGATGTGGCGGTAGTGGCCGCCGGCTTCCCTTCGAGCCAGACCTTCGATGCGGTCAAGATCGCCGACGTGGCGCTTGCCGTGGATTCGGGCGCCGACGAAGTGGATATCGTGATGAATGTAGGGA
>JAIDPP010000292.1 GCA_029062725.1 Muribaculaceae bacterium
AAATTGAATACCTATAATCTTTTGATTGCTGCTATGAATTTTTCCATATCTCTCGGCTCTGCTTTTTCAATTTTTTTAATAAGTGCTTTTCTTCTCGAATATATTGTAGTGATCTTGGCTCGCATCATGTAATGAATAGAGGCCACAGAAAACCCGGATATAAGATATACAGCCAGTTTTATATCATCAGACTTTAAACCTGGACATTGTGATTTTAGACCAGTTATAAGACCGTCCGTGCAGAGGTCTGTTTTTCTTTCTATCTCTTTATAAAAAGTATCAGACCTTAGTTTTGAAAGCTCATGACAGATATTGGCCCACTTTGTCTTGCTATACGTGTCATCGTCATCAAATTCAGAGCACAGATTGTTAATAATCTCCCATTGGTGAGTGTATATGTCATTGACTAGACCATTTTTCATAGATAGAGCTTTATTGATGTTGGAAATTTCATTAGCCCTCCTTACAAGCTCCTTTCGTTGATTTTTAATAGTTAGTTCTCCAGCAGCACATTGCTCTTTTATCTCTTTTATTTCAATGTCTAATTCTTTTTTTACACATTCCAGTTCAATTTCAATTCTTTGTTTCTTCTTCGACATTTCCTTTATCTCCTCGCTGACACTGTAAATTTCAGCGATCCTATCCTTAATCACCAGTTCCTTTCTATGTACATGAATACGATAAATTACTATGATAAGCATTATTATCACAAGGCTTAATAAGATAATCCAAAGAATAACCCTCTCTTTATGACGTTTCTGTTTCTCCCTTTGAGAAGAAAGATACTGAAAGAAATCTCTCTGTGACGCCGTAATCGGCTGTTCAAGAGCAGAGTTAAGTAGTCTATATTGCAGGGATAAAAGGGAATCTGCACCCAATATCACCATTGAAAGATCAGAGGTGTTCTTTCCTAATCTATAATATAGGTTAGCCAGTATAAATGTTTCATCTGATTCGGCTTCTACTTTGAGAGAATCAAGTAGAGACCGACATTTTGAGTACTCACCTCTGGATATTAGGATGTCAGCTTTTACCAAATCAGCAGCGCCTTTATTAATAGTCTCCATAGCCGTTCCTTTAATAATATTGTATAAGGAATCAGCCTTCTGTGGTTGTCCATAAGCGTTCTCTACAAATAAAGTATAATAGTTATAGTAATCTTGAAGGTCGCTTTCTTTGGGGTATAAACGTACAACTTTTCCAATACTATCTATCAAGTTACAGGAATTTATAGAGTCATGCAGATTAAGGAAAGCTGAGGAAGTATCAATAATGGCATATATACTATTGATTTCCTTGCCGACTTTTTTATAGCTTTCCGCGGCCAGTTTTCTCCACTTAACTTCCTCTTTATAATTGTGCATCTCCTGAGCTTGGTCACCCACTAACTCAGCGGCTTTGGCCTGCCAATAGTCGTTATTAAGTTCTTTGGCTTTTTCCCATGCTTCTATGGCATCGCGCGCTGCGTCTTCGGTTTTACCTGCTTCCGTAGCGATGACGGCGCGGTAGAATAGAGCCTTGACATGAAGGGAATCCGGTCCGTGTGAGGAGAAGTAGCGCTCGGAAACAGTGATGAGAGAGTCGGATTCAGGGAGAGGCATAAAAAGTTTATGGCGTGTCTGAACGTCAAGAAGTGTATAATGTGCTCTCTCTTTAGAGGAGAGTTTTTCCGTATTGATTGTATCTATTATTAGCCGGGCTGAGTCAGGATAATTCTCCACAATACATTCCGCGTGATGCAGAGTTTCCATGTAGTGATGCCTTCCGCATCCTGTGATGAAGAAGCAAAGAAAAGTTACAAGAGAGACTATTGAAGATTTCATTATTTAGGCTAATAATCTTAACTTTTCAGATATCTCAAGGAAGCGAATCGTGGGCGGGAGGTGAGATATTGGAGATCGGCCTCATGGGAATAGGCCTCACGCTCGAAAGAGATATTGCGGTAGGCGAGGAAGAGGTTGCGGTATTGGAACAGCCGGAAAAGCCATTCGAGAATGTAAAGGAGGTAAAAGCCGATGAAGAGGAATTCGCGCATCTGCGCCGTGTGGATCTTCTCATGGTTGATCATCACGCGGTCGCACGGCCCTTTGGCGAAAAGGATGCCGAAGAGATTGATCGCATGGAAGCGACGCCCTACAGGGAGAATGCGGTTGTAAATGATTTTCATTAGAAATAAAAAAATCGCTGAAAATCAATTATAATAAATTGATTTGCAACGATCTGACATTTGAGCGGTAAACGAGGCTCGAACTCGCGACCCTCAGCTTGGGAAGCTGATGCTCTACCAACTGAGCTATTACCGCATTGCTGTTGCAAAGGTAATCCTTTTTCCGGATATTTCCAAAGGAAAAGAGAAAAAAGATTTTATCCCGGCTGCAAACGGGGTAAATCTCCTTCCCTTGCAACCCGCAGAACCAAATGGTATCAATTAAGAAGATGGCTGCTGACGAGAGCCATAAGGAAGAAGCCAAGGAAAAAGGTGATTCCGCACCACATTCTGGCCATTCGTGCATATTCATGGGCCTCACGGGAAAGAGCTTGTCGCTCGCTGTCAGAATAAAGGGCCTTGTTATGTTGCTGATCGCTGCGGTGGGCTTCGTTCCATGCCTTGCGGCTGCGTATGGCATAATAAAGAGCCACAAGGCCGGTGATGGTGTTGCAGAAAAGCATCAGCATCACAGCCAGGGGCACAAGGGAAGAGGGACGCCGGTCGTAATCCGGCTCCTCTTCCCGGATAACGGGATCAGCTCCCGCTTGCCGGGCGAAATGCCGGAAACGCAGCGGGAAATCCTCGTAATCCTCCTCTCCGCGTTGAGTCTCTTCGGGAAGACTATCGTCAGCCGGAGAAGCCGAGGGGTGCATGAGGTCGAAGATACGCTGACGGTAGAAGCGGCATATCTCGGCCACATCCTCCGCTTTCTCCCATTCATCCATCTCCTTGCACCAGACGTAGGTATCGGGACGGACTCCGGCTTCATGGAGCTCATCGAGCGTAAAGGGACCCTTGCGTTCCCCGTCGATCATAGCAAAATATCTCATCAAATGGAGCCTAAAAAGAGAGAGGTCGGGATAAGGGCGAAGTATGCGATGGAGCCGATAAGTCCCAATCCGTCGATCACAAGTGCGATGATCGTAAGGGTTTTGGCCGTGGCATTGGCCGAGTCGCCTTGGTCGCGCATCCCCATATTATAGAATTTCTCCGCCTTGCTTGCATTCACGATGGCGATAATTCCGAGGATGCCTCCGATACATGTGGTGCAGAAGCCGATTACGGTAGCAACGATAGCCCATGCCATCCAGCTTGTGTGAGGCACGTAATAATCCGCCGGATTATAAGGCGGTTGCCCGTAGGGTGACTGGGGCTGATTAGGAGTTCCGTATGCCGGATTTCCGTAGGGAGGATTGGGCGCGGGATTTCCGTAGGGGGAGTTTCCCTGCGGATTATAGGGGGAGTGAGGTGGATAGACAGGCGGGTTCTCCACACGGATTTCCTCCTTTAGAGGATTGGCATAGAGCACTTCGGAGAGCTCTTCGAGGTTGCCGGCAGGAGTCCATTCCTCAAGGCCCTGACGCCATACGAGGGTGGCGGAAGTAAGGTTCTGGAGCTGAAGCTCCTCTTTCGAGTAGGGACCCATCTGGGCACCGTTTATTATGATATAATATTGCATAGTCTTTGAAGTATTATTAAATGAGGTCTTATCCGCCGCCAGGAAAATCGGGAATACGTGTTTATAGAAGCGTCTCCGACTGATGAAGAAAAGGGGCTACCTCCGCTTCTTCGGAGTTTCGGGAGCGAATTTATTCGGAAAGGAGAATTTCACCCTTGGCCTTGAGAGGGAATAGATCACGAGACCGACTCCAAGGAGGATGAAGGGGATGCTCAGCATCTGGCCGATATTCATGCCGTATCTTGAGATCATCTCATATTCGGAAGAGACCTGCACATTCTTGACATATTCTATCAGGAAGCGGGGGAGGAATATTCCGATGAAGAAGATGCCGGTGATAAGCCAGGGACGCTCTTCGGCATTCTTTTTCCAATACATCCACATCAGCAGCGCGAAGAGGAAGAAATAGCAGAGCGCTTCGTAAATCTGTGTCGGATGTGCCGGGAGGGTCTCTCCGTTGCGGATGAAGAGGAAACCCCAGGGTAGATCCGTAGGGGCGCCGTAGATCTCACTGTTCATAAGATTTCCGAGGCGAATCAGCCCTCCGACCAGAGCGATGGGGATCACGATCTTGTCGAAGACCCACGATGCAGGCTTATGGCTGACGAAGCGTGAGAAGAGGAAGAGGGCG
>JAIDPP010000293.1 GCA_029062725.1 Muribaculaceae bacterium
GCTTTGGGTGGAACGTGTGTATAATGGTCTTCGAGAAGATTTCCCTGCTATGCGACCTTTCATCATGCCGCGCTCCGGAACATCTGGTATGCAACGCTATTCCACCTTCCCCTGGACCGGAGATATCCTTCGAAGCTGGGGCGGACTGGCGGCACAGATTCCGGCCCTTATCAATATGTCAATGTCAGGGGTTTCTTACCTCGGAAGCGATGTCGGAGGTTTCACGGCCGAGAGCACCAATCCGGAGTTATATCTGAGATGGGTGGAATTCGCCACCTTCTCCCCGATGATGCGTACCCATTCAGCTAATAATCCGGAACCCACGCAGGCCGCCTACCGTGATATCCTTCCCTCGGTGAGAGACTTCATAAATCTCCGATACCGTTTCCTACCCTACACATATACCCTTTCCTATCTAAACAGTTCCGAAGGACTGCCGATTGCCCGTCCGGCTTGCGCTTTCGACTCAGATCCGCGTAAACTTGCTGACTGCAACGACGCTTATCTCTGGGGGAAGGAACTATATATAGCACCTGTTATCTCCTCTTCCACAAGCCGCAAAATCACCTTCCCGGAGGGGGAATGGGTGGATATGAACGATCTCAGCCGCGTCTATTCCGGCGGAGAATCGATAATATATAGCGCCGACATAGCAACTCTTCCTTACTTCATGCGACGAGGAAGCTTTATCCCTATGTTCACGCAGACATCAGGTTTCGGATCCACATCGGAAATAAACTATAGCGACCTGACTCTTCTCCATTATGCCGACACTTCTAAGGAAGGGGTCAGCGAGGGTCTTCTTTTTGAGGACGACCGCACTTCGGCATCATCCCTTGACAACGGTGACTTCACCCTCCTCCATTTCCGCGGAGAGAGTGACGAGCATGGCAACTATGCGGTAAGCATCGAGCCGGAAATCGGAGGCTCCGCTCATTTCATGCCCGAAACACGCACACTGCGAATCCGCCTTTTAGGATATAACGGCACGGACACCCCCGAACTCTCTATAATCGATCGTATTCCCGAAATTGAAGAGGCCTTTCCCGAAGTTCCGGAGATCGACCCCACAGAGGGAGAAGAAATATCCCCCGCAGAGGAGCGAAACCTGATCAGAGAAGCACAACCGGCTTTCGAGCTGAAATCAAATCGCGAAGAGGTTGACTCCCATCCGGGACATGCCTACTGTATTGACGATAACGGTGAACTATACATGAAGGCGACTGCTCCGGCGGATTCCAAGGTAAAAATCACCTTTGGTAATATAAGCACCGGAATAGAGGCTTTCACCTCAGACAAGGGAGTAACAATCGAATATGTGGCCGGAACGCTGAATTATTCTCTTCCGGCAGGAAGCGAAGGGTGCAGGATAGAATTTTATTCTTCCGACGGTAGAAAAATCGGAATATCCGAGCCTCTGAGAGCCGACGGGAAGATACATTCTCTACAGACACCCGAAGAGAAAGGCTTCTATATAGCCCGTCTGAAAGGGAAGAGCGTTAAATTCGTAAGATAATGTTTTCAGAGTCCCTAATTCCAATGGAAAACCGGGACAACTAAGGCTCCATCCACTAAAATTTCTTAATGCCAGGGCGGCGGATTTTTAGGGTATTTTCTTTTATCTTTGAAGGAGCAGCCTATCGGCTGTGACTGAAAAGATGGAAGAAAAGACCCAAAAAGACGCCGTGC
This sequence comes from Muribaculaceae bacterium, assembly GCA_029062725.1. GTDB lineage: Bacteria > Bacteroidota > Bacteroidia > Bacteroidales > Muribaculaceae > Lepagella. The sequence continues at coordinate 1,690 of JAIDPP010000293.1, forward strand.
AAATGGTAATTTCCCGGCTAGATTTATCAATTCTTAAAGTCCGGACATAACAGGATAGGGCGCGTATTGACTGTTAGCCGCCGTATGAAGGTACTTCTCATAATTTCTCAGCATCCTGCGTGTCCCTGTAAACCATGAGATGCTTCTTTCCA
>JAIDPP010000294.1 GCA_029062725.1 Muribaculaceae bacterium
TAAGAAAGGGTATCCGGCAAACTATACCGGGAATGGCGGGGGATTTATGTTCGACTGCCGCGGTATGCATAATCCTGGACGCTATGATGCCTATAAGAAGTTGACAGGTCTTGACGCCCCGGTGATTGAATTCCTAAAAGAGAAAGGGGAGGCCGATCTATTCACACGGAACGCTTTCGATTTGGTTCTGCCGACGGTAAGAAGATATATAAAGCGGGGATTCACTGACCTGCAGATAGGTTTCGGATGCACCGGGGGACAACATCGTTCGGTCTATTGCGCTCAGTTAATGGGCGAGCTTCTTCATAAGGCATGTCCTGAAGCGGATGTAGTGGTGATCCACAGGGAACAGAATATAAGAAAGGATTATGATGGAAAGTAAAATAGGAGAGATCAGGATGAAAGCTATGATACTTGCCGCGGGGCTTGGCACGCGGCTTAAACCTTGGACTCTCGAACATCCGAAGGCTCTTGTTCCTGTACAGAATGTGCCGATGCTGGAGAGAGTGATGAAAAAACTCAAGGATGAGGGTTTCGGAAAGCAGACGGTTAATATCCATCATTTCGGAGAGCAGATTATGGATTTTCTGTCATCGCGTGATTTCGGAGTTGTATATAACGTAAGCGACGAAAGAGAGAGGCTTCTTGATACTGGCGGAGGGATCCTAAAAGCATCGGAAATATTGATGAGAGAAGATAAGGAACCCTTCTTAGTCCACAACGTCGATATCCTCAGTGACGCGCCATTACGCAGTCTCTATGAGCATCACTGTGAATCGGGAAATGACGTGACACTTCTGACAAGCGGCCGAGACAGTAGCCGAAAACTTGTTTTTGACGGTGACGGAATCCTCCGGGGATGGCATAATCTTGCATCGGGCGAATTTCGTCCGGAGGGGTTTTCTCCGGAAGAGGGGATGCATGAGTCATCCTTCAGCGGAATATATATAATAGGAGAGGGTGGTATAGAGGAGATGCGCGCTTACGCTTGCAAAAAGGGGGATAAGGCCTTCCCGGTAATGGATTTCCTCTTGGACACAAAGGAGATAAAGATAGGGGAATATTTTCTCCCCCGGCTGAATCTCATAGATATTGGCAAACCCTCCACGCTTGAGCAGGCAAATTACCTGATGCAAATAAATGATTAAAGAGGGCGAGTCAAAACAGCTGTTTTGAACTGCACCCTCTTAGAATGTTCTATCTGTGATAATAATTCTTCTCGCGGTTAAGGCTGTTGAACTGGAATATGCAACCGACGATAAGGAAGAAGACAGCCAGACCGCCAAGCCACCATGTTGCGGCTACTCCTGTAGTGAAGCATGAAGCTATGAGGAGGATGAAGCCTATGGAGTAGGTGATAACGGATAGTGTTTTCATAGCATAATAATTTTTATTGTGTGTTTTTCTTTATTTTACCTTTCCTCTTCGAATTGGCAGGAAAAATGAAAGGTAGGACTTTCCATAATTGGAATGTTCTACCTTTATAACATTTAACTATGAGAAAGGATTTACGGCGAACCCCACAAAAAATGTTAATCGTATGCCAAAATAAAACTATCACATAAAAATAAGCTCGATGAAATAAAATTCACGCAAGGCCGAAGCAGACGTGAAAACGCTTACAGTTCGGCTTCTTTCAGTTTCTCAGCATTTTCGGCTACTATGAGCTGGTCAATGACTCCCTGAATTTCTCCGTCCAAGAATGCCGCGAGATTATAGATGGTATAATTTATGCGGTGGTCGGTGATTCTCCCCTGAGGGTAGTTATATGTACGAATCTTTGCAGATCGGTCGCCGGTACTTACCATAGTCTTCCGTCGGGATGCGATATCGTCGAGATATTTCTGATGCTCCTTGTCATAGATGAATGTCCGGAGTCTGGAGAGGGCACGTTCCTTGTTCTTTGGCTGATCTCGGGTCTCGGTACATTCAATGAGGATCTCCTCCACCACACCCGTATTGGGGTTCTTCCAGTTGTAACGGAGACGGACCCCCGATTCCACCTTATTGACGTTCTGGCCGCCGGCGCCTCCGGAACGGAAAGTATCCCATTTGATCTCTCCCTCGTGGATCTCCACATCGAACTCCTCGGCTTCCGGGAGGACAGCGACTGTAGCTGCGGAAGTATGCACTCTTCCTTGGGTCTCAGTCGCAGGTACACGTTGCACGCGATGGACACCGCTTTCATATTTCATTGTTCCATACACTCCCTCTCCCGTCAGGCTGAATACAATCTCCTTGAAACCTCCGGATGCCCCTTCGGAGAAAGAAGAGACTTCCAGTTGCCATCCCTTGCTTTCGGCATATTTCTGATACATCCGGAAGAGGTCTCCGGCGAAAAGCGCGGCCTCGTCACCTCCTGTGCCACCTCGGATCTCCACTACAGCGTTCTTCGCATCGTCGGGATCGGCCGGGATAAGAAGCAGTTTGATTTCCTCCTCTATTTCCGGAAGGGCAGCAGAGGCGGCCTCAAGTTCCTCCCGGGCCATTACGCGAAGCTCCTCATCCTCCTCCCCCGCGAGAAGGGCTTTAGACTCCTCTATAGCTCCGAGCGCGTCGGAATAACGTTTCTTAGCCCCGATTATCTTTTCGAGGTCATGGTATTCCTTAGTGAGTTTGACATATCTTTTCTGATCGGCAATTACCGCCGGGTCAGTGATAAGGGTGGATATCTCCTCGAAACGTGCGTCAAGGCCTTCAAGACGGTCGAGAAGTGAAATTTCAGCCATATAGGATTATATTAATGTCGGTTATCAGGATTTGACTGCAAAATTAGCAAATTATTTTTAAAAAAGTTGGTAGATTATCGAAATAGCATTAACTTTGCAGACGGAAAAGGAAAAACCCTTCTCCACAACAAACAAATACGTTAAAAACGGCAAGTTTATGGCAACCAAAATCAGATTACAGCGTCATGGCCGCAAAGGCTACGCTTTTTATCCTATTGTAGTCGCCGATAGCAGGGCACCACGAGATGGTAGATTTATTGAAAGGATAGGTTCTTATAATCCGAACACTAATCCTGCTACAATAAGTTTAGACTTCGACCGTGCGTTGTATTGGATAGAAGTAGGTGCGATTCCTACCGACACAGTTCGTTCGATCCTCTCCAAAGAAGGCGTCATGCTTATGAAGCACCTCCGTGGTGGCGTTAAGAAAGGCGCGTTCAACGAAGAGGAGGCACAGCGTCGTTTCGATGCCTGGAAGGCAGATCGTACGAAAGTAGCTGATGCGGCCAAGGCTCAGAAAGATGCTAAGGCAGCCGAGGAGGCAAAGGCACGTCTTGAGAGCGAGAAAGAGAAAAACCGTCTCAAGGGTGAGTCAGTAGCCAAGAAGAAGGCAGAGAAACTCGCAGCCGAGGAGGCAGCCGCTAAGGAGGCTCTCGAAGCAGAGGTAGCCGAAACTGAGGCAGCCGCAGCAGAGTAAGAAATATTCTTACAAACGCCATAAAATCCGTTGGTCAAGCCGACCAGCGGATTTTTTGTATTCCATTAAGCAGAGGGGTAGGGTAAACAAAAAGGATTGCCGATAAGACAATCCTTGGAGTAGTCGATCCGGGACTCGAACCCGAGTCTCCACCGTGAGAGGGTGGCGTGCTAACCGCTACACTAATCGACCGTGACGGTTATGGAGTAGAGAAGAGAGAAAGTAGTCGATCCGGGACTCGAACCCGAGTCTCCACCGTGAGAGGGTGGCGTGCTAACCGCTACACTAATCGACCTTTTCAGGTGATAGAGGAATCTCATTTCCTCGATTGCATTGCAAAGTTAGTAATTATTTTTCATTCGTGCAACTTTTATCTTGAAAAAAGTGAATATACCGAAGAAAAAATGTAATTTTGCAGAAAATAACGGATTATATCCTTCTGATCGAACATCATAAAACATATCAAAAATGGCAACACAAGTTAAAGAGTATCTAAACGACAAGCTATGGGCGCGCTGGACTGCGTTAGCGCTCCTCGCGATAGCCATGTTCTTCGGCTATATTTTTGTCGATGTTCTCTCCCCT
>JAIDPP010000295.1 GCA_029062725.1 Muribaculaceae bacterium
CTATGGGTGTAGCCTCTATGAAGGTCATATATTCCTATGCCGCCGAATAACCCAACATACATTCCATGCCACTTGGAGCGGTCGATAACCCAGTAACGAGCCTCGGGAATCAGGGTGGCGACACGGTAAGTTTTGTGTGAACTCTCCTTTGACCACCATGCTATCTGACCTTCAAGAGCCACTGACCAACGCCTCGCACATTTCCATTCCAATTCCAGATTAGGCATCAATATGGCGTAATCGAGAAGGTTGGTCTTCAGGGCAAAGGGGCTGTCTTGACGGCTCCGTTCCGTGGTTATCAGCGTATCAGGGATTGCCTCAGTTTCCGGAGACTCCGGTAACTGAACCGTTCCATCATCTAACGGCATCTCCTCTATGACAGTCTCCTCCTCCACCGGAATTACATCAGTAGCCTCCGGCCTCTCAACCTCCGGCACGGGCGGCACGATTAATTCCTTTGGAACACTGAAGCTTACTGTCACATAATTGCCCGTTCCGACCTGATTGCGTGTTGTGAAACATTCCTCGGTCAGTCCCTTGCGCGTGATAAGCTCCGATTTCACACGGTTTGACCGTATCCTGGCGATGCGCATATCGGTCACGCTCCCCTTGCCGGAAATGCAGTAGCCGTTTACCTTAACGGATCCCTTATGCTTCATGATCCGGTCTTTGTAAAGATCCACACACTCAAACAGTCGTGCAAGCTCCCCTTCATTCTCCTTAAACGGGGAATAGAACATATTCCTGCCGGTAACGAACCGGAATGTAAAGACGCTGTCGGGCAGTTCCTCCGTCCGGGCAGCGAACGAAAGCGACATAAGCAGGACAACCGTTATGAGGTACCTATATAGGTCAGTATCTTTTATGACTTTCATGATGCTATAGGTTTACAGTCAGAAGAGCGCCGTACAGTTTACCAACTGACACTTAGCTTCACGTCTTATGGTTTATTAGTTTCTGTAGTAAAATTAAGATTAAATTACGAAATATGCAAGAGTATCAGGTATAATAGCCGTATTTAGATGAAAAATATCTGATTTTTCAGGCATTTTTCCGCCATTTAACCTATATCAGTATAATAACGCGCCCGGAGGGATTATATTACAATATGAAAAAAATATTATTATCCAGCCGCTAAAATCTCTTAATGCCGGGGTCGTAGATATGCCTCGGGCATCGCTTTGCAGGTTCAGGCACATAGAAGGCAATATTCCCGATTCCAAAAGCGATAGATAAATAGAGCCGTAATTTGTATTTCTCAATATAATTATATAATTTCAAATCTACATTTCAAAAAACCTTGGGTTGACCTCCGCAGAGACAATCCTAAACAAAATCTACCGATTTATGAAAATTATTTCCAACTCTTTCAACTCCTTGCTAATCCTGATCTCCGCGCTTCTGCCACTTCTCTTTTTTACGGCCTGCAACAATGATGAAAATTTGATCTGGGATATAGCTCCCGTAAACCTTTCAATCCACATCAAGGATGCCGATGGTAACAACATGCTCTCTCCTGCTGTAGCGGGGAATCTGCGAGGGAAGAAAATCACTGCTGAATACCGGGGTGAGGAATATGAATTAAACTGGGATCAAGACCAAACCCGCGCATATCTTCCCGTCTTCCGAGGCCTGACCATTGGCATGGAATATATCCAGACCCCACAAGGCTATGAGGCGGATCCGGCCCGAACCTATATGTCATTCGGGGAATTTGACGGAGCGAAGGATCAGGATATTTCCATTATCCTCAGAATCGAAGGATACTCCGGAGAGTGGCTCATCAATGTCACACACCGTATCAAATGGAAAAGAGGGAAACCTCAGATATCCAATACTTCCACACTTAACGGTCAGGAGACGGACTATAGCAATATCGTCATCACGATCTGAACAGATATCCCCTCTTCCGACTCATATACCGGAGCCTCATCAGGAGAAGGATAGCAATTACCTACTCCTTTAAGTATCAGGATATTTTATCCAAATATTCTCCGTATCCCTCCCTTTCCATTTCCTCAATAGGAATAAAGCGGAGCGAAGCAGAATTGATACAGTAACGCCGGCCTCCCTCCGATTGGGGGCCGTCAGGGAACACGTGACCCAAATGCGCACCGCTCGATGCGGAACGCACTTCGGTGCGCACGCGCCCGAATGAGGTGTCGGTATGCTCTGTTATAAGCGCGGGAGCTATAGGTCGTGAGAAAGCCGGCCAACCGCACCCGGAATCGTATTTCTTCGATGAGATGAAAAGAGGGGTCCCGTCAGTGATATCCACATATATTCCGGGACGAAACTCATGGTCGTATTCATTCAGGAAGGGGCGCTCCGTGGCTCCATTCTGCGTCACCTCCCATTGTAATGGGGTGAGACGTTCCCGGAGCTCTCTCTTATCATTCTTTTTAGACTTTCGGCTTCTAACCTCCTCGAACAAAACAGGGTCTATATGACAGTAGCCACCGGGATTCTTATAGAGGTAATCCTGATGGTAGAGTTCAGCCGGATAAAAATTCTGAAGCGGCCTGACTTCCACAGCCAACGGCTCGGAATATCGACGTTGAACGGCTCCCACGAAAGCATCTATGACGGGAAGATCCGCGGCATCGGTGTAATATATTCCGGTGCGGTATTGCGTGCCTGTATCGTTCCCCTGACGGTTGAGCGAGGTCGGATCAATACTCCGGAAATAGACTGAAAGAATCTCTGTCAGCCCAACTTTGGTATCGTCATATTCCACCTCCACGGTCTCGGCAGCTCCGGTGCGTCCTGTGCATACCTGTTCGTATGTGGGATAGGGAACCCGACTGTCGGCATATCCGACGGTGGTATTCTCAACACCATCCATTAATGAAAAGAGATGTTCTGTTCCCCAGAAACATCCTCCTGCAAGATATATTTTCTTTATCATGCTGATATTCTGTATGAGATCTAAGTAACTCGCGAAAATTAATGAGCTAACTTCTTACATAATGAGGCATATCTTCGGGAATAACCATCGACAATTCGACAAGACCTCCTATATCCCCGGCGCCGTCACGCCATACTGTCTGATATATCATTTTCCGTTGTCCCTCCTTTGAAATAGTATAGGCATTTGAGCCCCCCTCTGAAAGCAAACGTGAAATTATCGACCGGGAGTGTTCATTATGATAGGCCATGATATTATGTCCTATCAATTCCTCTCCTCCACGCGAAGCAAAAGTGACGCGAGAGCGTTCATTCATATAAATGATTTTACACTCGCGGTCCACAACCGTCACCGCACAATCCATCCCGTAGGCCCACTCTGGCATATAATGATTCTCCATAAGTATCCCGTAAAGTAAATAGATTATTTTCTGTTTCAAGTTTATCAAGACCGCATCTGCTTCACCATCCGTTTTCAGTTGCTTCATTTCAAACTTAGCCAAACTTTGAAATATTGCACCTGTATCCATCAATAAAATTCAATACGCAAAGGCATTATTGACCGCTCACGTTTTATGACAGGTGCCAAGTCAGGTGTATAAGTCCGGATTCGATCTCATGACAAATTTAATAAAAACTTCTCAGATTATGACCTCCTCCCACAATAAATTTA
>JAIDPP010000296.1 GCA_029062725.1 Muribaculaceae bacterium
CGGCGTTTATCACCGGTATGCGTGAATTGATGGCAGATACCAGCGCCGCCCCCTCCTCGAAATGTCGCATGGCGATGATGTCGGCGAAGCAGCTGATCACCTTCGTGGTGTCGGCCACTGTCTCTCCCTTGCTCGCCGAGCTGCTCTGGGCATCGGAGAAGCCTAAAACGTTTCCTCCGAGTTCCATCATGGCCGCCGTGAAGCTCAGGCGCGTGCGCGTCGAGGGCTCGTAGAAAAGGGTAGCCAGCTTCTTCCCTTTGCACGCCTCGCTGTATTTCTCGCGGTTGTTGATGATGTCGAGCGCGAGATCGATCACCTCGTCGAGCTCTTCCCGGCTAAGGTCGGTAGGATCTATTATGTGTCGCATAATGAAATTATGGTCTTAAAGCTTTCTACTTGCGGAAGTCCCTTTATTTCTCCATCCAGCTTTCATCGGAGGGATTGTTACGGAATCTCTTGAGCCTCTCGATATCGCTCTCCTTGATGCGTCTCTCCTCAGCCGCCACCTCCACTAAGGTGTCGAAATTGGAGAGGGAGGTGTTCTTTACGTTTGCGGCTGCCAGACGGTCAAGGCCTTTCTGCATCCCGTAAGTGAAGATGCTGACCACCCCTAACACATCGGCTCCTGCCTCGCGCAGCGCTTCAACCACCTCTATGCAGCTTCCGCCTGTCGAGATGAGGTCTTCGATTACGACTACTTTCGTCCCCGGCTCGCATTTCCCCTCGATGCGGTTATTGCGTCCGTGGTCCTTGGCGCTGCCGCGCACGTAGCCCATCGGAAGATCAAGGATCCAGGCCGCTATGGCCGCATGTGCGATCCCTGCCGTGCTGGTACCCATCAGGGCCTCTGCCTCCGGATAAAGCTCCTTCACTGTCGTGGCTATCGCCTCCTCCACTATCTTGCGCTGTTTGGGGGCGCTGAGGATAAGGCGGTTATCGCAATAAATCGGGCTCTTTATTCCGCTGGCCCAGGTAAAGGGTTCATCGGGGCGAAGAAACACCGCCCCTATCTCCAATAATGCTTTCGCTATCTCTTTCTCCATATATGATAAATTCTTTAATTTCTATTTAAAAATCGCGGAAATCTCACCCTCTCGAAAATTCCACCATTACGAAAACTATCATTCTCGCGGCTATCTCGCCATTACGAAAACTATCATTCTCGCGGCTATCTCGCCATTACGAAAACTATCATTCTCGCGAAGCTGTTTCCGCAACGGCTGTGCCGTTTGGTCTGTGCCGTTTTATTTATTCAGAAATTCTTTCACGCATTTGCGGTAGGCCTCCACCGGATCCTCCGCGGCCGTGATCGGGCGTCCCACCACGATATAATCCGAGCCGATCTCCCTTGCGCGCGCCGGAGTGGTGATTCTCACCTGGTCGTCCTTCCCCGAATCTGCGAAGCGTATCCCCGGGGTTACGGCCATGAAGTCGTTTCCGCATGCTTCCTTCACGATTCCGGCCTCGAGCGGCGAGCATACCACGCCGTCGAGTCCCGCCTCCTTGGCGTTACGGGCGTATTTGATGATAGTGTCGCCGATAGTGGCGTCGATGAGGAGCTGCTCCCGCATGGCCTCCTCCGAGGTACTCGTAAGCTGCGTCACGGCGATAAGCAGCGGTCGGCTGCCATCGGGGCGGGTAAGACCCTCGAGAGCCGCCCGCATCATCTCTATCGTGCCCGAGGCGTGGACATTGGTCATATCGACATCAAGTTCCGAAAGCACTTTCATCGCCTTTCGGACCGTGTTTGGGATATCATGGAGTTTGAGGTCAAGGAAGATCTTATGGCCTCTGCGCTTTATCTCCTTC
>JAIDPP010000297.1 GCA_029062725.1 Muribaculaceae bacterium
GCACTGACTTCCGTGACGAAACTATCTATTTCGCCATGACCACACGTTTCTATGATGGCGACCCAGACAACAACGTTTATTGCTGGGACGGTGTCAATAACGTTAAAGACCCTGAATGGCGCGGCGATTTTCAGGGACTGATCGATAAACTCGATTACATCAAAGCTCTCGGTTTTACGGCAATATGGATAACTCCTGTTGTGGAAAACGGCTCCGGCCTTGACTACCACGGCTACCACGCTATGGATTTCGGAAAAATCGATCACCGCTATGTGAACAAGGATGCCGACGCCAAAGGCGCCGATGTGGCTTTCCAGAAACTGATCGACGAGGTTCATAAACGCGACATGAAGATTATCCTCGACATCGTGATCCAACATACAGGTAACTTTGGCGAGGCTCATCTCACCCCGATGTTCAAAAAAGATTATACAAAGGATCTCGCAAACATAGAGGAGTCGATGATTCCGCTGACCGTAAGTACAGGCGGTGTTCTTCCGGATAATTATACAAATCTAAAACCCGCCGACCAGTACGGCACACGTCTGGCGATGATGAAGAACTCCGACTTCACCAACCGGGATATCCACAACTACTACCATCATAAGGCATGGTTCGACTGGGACGACCCCTCCCGATGGTGGGGACAGATAGCAGGCGACTGTGTGGACCTCAACACCGAGCATCCCGCCGTGGCGCAATATCTGGTGGAGTGTTACGGACGCCTTATAAAGATGGGACTTGACGGTTTCCGCATCGATACGGCAGGACATATTCCACGCCTCGCCTTCAACAAGAATTTCCTTCCGCAGTTTATGGAGGTGGCGGAATCGCCCGAAGCTAAGGCTAAACGCGGTAATAATCCATTCTTCATGTATGGAGAGGTATGTGCCCGTTCAATGGAGGTGATCTATCGCGGACAGAACTATAATTGCTCACCATGTTACTACACTTGGAAGGAGAGTAAGGACTACGCGTGGGACTATGATCCAAAATCATGGGATTCCGTAGAGGCTATACCTACTAAAGATGAAGGTTCGCAAGATTATTTCACCGTCGCGGGCCACACCAATTGGGATTCAGTGCTGAAGTCAGGCAAGGATGACATGGGTCATGCCGAGTCTATCCTCAAGAGAAGCTCAAACCATAAGCTGAACGGTAATGAATACCATACGCCCGACCACTCGAAACATTCGGGACTGAACGTGATCGACTTCGCCATGCACTGGAATTTCAACAGTGCCGCAGGCGCTTACGGCGTCCGCTCGCAGGACGACCTCTATAACGACGCCACTTACAATGTGGTATATGTGGATTCCCACGACTATGCACCTGACAGTAATTACCGCTTCATGGGTGATCAGGCCACATGGGCCGAGAACCTTTCCCTGATGTTCACCTTCCGCGGCATCCCATGTATCTACTACGGTTCGGAGGTAGAATTCCAGAAAGGTAAGGATATCGATAAAGGCGCGGTGCTCGCACTAAAGGAGACAGGCCGTGCCTACTTCGGAGGTTATATCGAGGGAGAAGTTAAAGGTCTGACCGATTTCGCGGAATATACCGGAGCCACAGGCAACATGGCTTCTACCCTCTCTTATCCGCTTGCCCTCCATATCCAACGCCTCAACAAGATCCGCGCCGCAGTTCCGGCTCTCCGAAAGGGACAGTACAGCAATGACGGTTGTTCGGGTAAAATGGCTTTCAAACGCAGATATACCGACGACAAGGTCGATTCTTACGTCCTGGTGACAATCTCAGGCGACGCTACATTCTCCGGAGTGCTCAACGGTCGTTATGTTGATGCCGTTACGGGCGATGTCCAGAATGTGACCGATGGGAAACTGACCGCGAAATGCTCCGGCAAAGGTAACCTACGTGTCTATGTGCTTGACACTGCCAAGACTAAGGCGCCCGGAAAGATTGGTGAAGATGGCAAATATCTTTATTCCACATCCTCCGTACCCGGCAACTGGGTGGAATGGCCTGATGAAACAATGCCCGATGAGACCTGGACTGTCAAGCCTAACGGTGGCGGCGGTGGAGGATCAACCGACCGAGTGGAACCCGAGACACCCGTAAAGCCCGTTATGGCAGAAGGTGAACAGGCGATCTTCTTTGAGCATGAATCATGGAATCCTGTCACTGTCTGGATCTGGGACGGCGTTAATTATACAGGCGGTACCTGGCCTGGCCAGAACCTGACATACCTCGGTAACAATGTCTATAAGTGGACCTACACCGGAACCGGTAAAATCTCCGATGCTGCCAAGGTGATCTTCAGCAATGGTGGCAGCAATCAGCTGACCAAAGATGGGTGGAAATATGTTAACGGTGGTTACTACACCGTTAACGGCTATCAACACACCATCGAGGGTGCCGGTGAGATTCCGGATGATCCCAATCCTCCTGTAGGTGGCGATGACGAGACCTATACAGTATATTTCGAACGTCCCGACAATTGGGACGATGTAAACGTATGGGTTTGGGACAAGGCCAACGGCAACAAGAACTATACCGGCAACCAATGGCCCGGACAGAAGATCTCAGTTGATTCAGAATCGGGTTACCATAAATTCACATGGACTGTGACTGACGCAAATCCTAATCTTAACATCATTTTTAGCACCGGTGGTGGATCGCCACAGACTGCGGATCTTGAAGTGCATAACAACGGTATCTATACCTTCAGTGGCTTTACCGGCAAATATTACGGCAGCGCCACAGGAGTGGAATCCGTGGATTACTCATCCCTGAAGATTTTCGTCCATAACGGGTCTCTTGTTGTGGAAACCCCGGATATTGCGATCCTCCCCGTGGTACGTATAGACGGAACGATGACTGTCCTTAATCTATTCCCCGGCCAGACCACTGTGGAACTTCCCAAGGGGCTCTACATTGTAGCCGGCAAAAAGGTTATTATCTAATCTTTCCCTACGACCTCATTCAATAAATTAAATACGGTGTGTCATAATATTTGACACACCGTATTTTTTTCCGGCTACGAGGATGTTGTCAGAATGGTTCGGATACAGACGGTTTAGACTGACGAGAACCTTCTCAAGTATGTGAGCGAAACCGAAATCCCGACCGATGCCCACGAAGACCCTTAATGATACACCCTCTTCTTCCTACACCGACTTATTATTTTCCTTATCACTTGCCTGTATTGGTCACCAAATACCTTTCAAGGGGTCTTACCTCAATCTACAAGCCCGGGAACACCGTCTATTTATAGACTACAAAGCCACATTACGACCCGTTACATTACTTCTATTCCGCTGATTTACCTTACCTTTGCAGCGCTGACTAAATAATTCGCACGGGAGAGACCCTCCCCTATAATAACAATTTTATTTTTCCACTATGAGAAAACTTTTCTCTATTCTCCTAATTGCAATGCTGGGGGCTACACAGTTTTCCGCGAATGCAATCCTTTACAAGTATGACAAACTTGACTCCTCCAAAAAAACATGCCGTCTGACAGGATGGCACGGATCACAGCCTTCCTCCGGCAAACTTAAGTTACCCGTTTCATACACCGATTCCACCGGAACGGTATATAACGTGACGGAAGTAGATGAACATGCCCTCGACAACCTCACGGAAGTGACCCGCATCACAATACCGGCATCTTACAAACGCATCGGAAGCGTGTATATGAAATCAGTCGTAAACGCAACTACCGACAATTTTAACAACTGTCCCAAACTCTCTACGTTCGTGGTCGAGGACGGGAACACACTCTTTGAAGCCTCCACCGACGGCCTTCTATTTACTCAGGAAAACCACGAGCTTCTGAATGTGCCGGCTCAGCTCGAATGTAACGGTACATTCGTTCTGCCCGATTATTGTAAGTTTATCTCTCCGGACGCCTTTGCGGGCAACACGACGATATTTCAGATCTCTCTTCCGGCGGATGTGAAGATATATCATAATGGAGGTCTGAACCGTATGAAAAATCTTTCGGTGATTCAACTCCTGACAACTAAAGAGAAAATTCTTTATCAGGATAACGGAGTGCTTATTTCAGCAGGGAGAATCATCGCGGCTGCGCCCTTCGGTGCCCTGATGACTTATACCGTTCCTGACGATATTACGGAGATCTCGGAATATGCCTTCTACAATTGCGAGGTTCTTTCCAAACTGAACCTTAACTCTAAAGTAAAGAAAATCGGGAAATTCGCCTTTGCGAAAACCAAAATCAATGGTTTTTCAATCCCTGACAACGTGGAGTCGTTAGGAGCCGATATGCTGGCAGAATGTTCCGAGCTGGTACAGATCGAATTCAAGGGACGCGCACCTCAAGTGCCCGACAGATTTGCCCGCGACTGCAAGGAACTGGTATCTGTTGCGGCCTCCTATCCCATACTCTCATGCGGCGAGGCGGCTTTCAAGAATTGCCGTGAACTGATCGATTTCCCCTTTCGTGGAGAAACGGTTCTTCATTCTGATTCGGTGTTCTTCAACACCGGTTTCAAGGAGGTGATATTCCAGGCGTCACCAATGGCAGATTATTTCTCCGGAACTCACCTTTTCGCCAACTGCCGTAATCTTGAGCTCCTTGATTTCTCACATCTCGATACATACTATCCCTACGACGGCCTCTCCATCGGCGCCTCATACGCTCCTAATTGTCTTAAGTTGAAAAAGGTGATCTTTCCGGCTTTTACCGGTTTCTGGAGATACTCAACCCCCGGCGTCACCACTCCACCTGCTTTCGGCTACTCCTCAATGATAGAGACCGTATGCATTTCCTCTACTGCCGGTCCCAACCAGCCGGCTATCTGCTATTCGGGTTCGGCTCAGAAACTGCATTACACACCGCGTGTATATGCCACGTTGACCAAGAACACAGAGGAATCAGAACTTTTCAACCGCTGCAACATAGGAAATATGTTCGCTGCTGGTAACGGAGCCACAGTCGCCCCTTTGATATACATAGATTCCTTTGACATCGACGGTCCTCGATGGCCGACCTATATAAACTACGTTGCTCCAAATGCCACCTATTTTATTCCGGGAGGAGCCTTAATGAATTACAACCTTGCCACAGAGAGTGGCAACAAGGTGGTGGAGATGTACGGTATTAATTTCTCTCGCCATTCTTCCGGCTCGTTGCGCATTGAATTAACGCCGACGAGGGATGCGGAAGGTCTCAATCCTCCGACAGACTTTGAAGCCCTTTTTGAAACCGGAGATACCGTAAAGGCCGATGAAACGGGGGTAATCTACTCGCCTGCTTCAGTAAGCGGCAATTCGAAGGTGAGACTCCTTTACAAAGTGGATGGAAATCAGTTTATGACCGATTATCCTTCCGATTCATGGCTTACCACCGGCAACTCCCTCCTTGCATCCTCTCCCAAAGCACGACTTTCCGGCAAGACGATTTATTTTGATTGCATGGCATATTTCGAGGTGGTATCACCCGATGGTCACACACTCCTGTCAGGTCATGGTGAATCCGCGGATCTTTCGGAATTAGGGAGCGGGATAGCGATTGTCAGATTCTCTATTTCCGATCACGAGGCGATTCCCGAAACATTAAAGGTGGCCCTTTAAATATATTAGAGTCTTATAAACTTAACTTTACATATACTT
>JAIDPP010000298.1 GCA_029062725.1 Muribaculaceae bacterium
CGCTATCCCACGCCCGTCCGAAACTGGAGCGCCTCCGTTAAATTTACTTTCTGAAATTCCTATTCACCTTATATTCAAAAATATTTTCATCTATGAAAAAATTATTGTTATCCCCTGCGGATGTGATTCGCCGCGCAATTACGCCGCTGACCGCCATGCTCCTCATTGCCGGTGTCTCTTCATGTTCTGATGACCCGGAAAACCCTTCTGAAGACTCAGACCTCCCCTCTCAGACACAACCCGACTTTGTATCCGGACAAGGAGTATTTCTCCTTAACCAGGGGCAGTTCTACAACGGAATAGAAGGCTCTCTGAATTTCTTTGACTTCTCCGATCTAAAAGTCAGCAACAATATTTTCGCGGAAATCAATAAGAGAAGCCTTGGTGATACTCCCCAATGCGGCGTGGCCTACGGCGGAAAGATATATATAGGCGTCTATAATTCCAATACGATCGAGATTCTCTCAGCATCCGATTACAAATCCATCAAGCAGATTCTTCTCGACGGAACCCACGGAAAGGAACCTCGCGCAATCGTTCCTGAAGGCGACAAGCTTTACATTACAATGTACGACGGATATGTAGCCCGTCTCGACACTACAACACTCTCCATCGACAAGAGCGTAAAGGTAGGCCCTAATCCTGAGACACCGGTGATACACAAAGGAAAACTTTTCGTTCCCAATTCCGATGGAATGAACTGGGCGAACGGATACGGCACAACTGCTTCTATCGTAGATCTCGCCACTTTCAACGTGGAAGCTACGGTTGACGTTCCCCTCAACCCTGACACTTTCCTCTCGAGCGGTAACCGTCTCTTCCTTCTTAGCAAAGGCAATTACGGGGATGTGGAGAGCGCGCTCTATGAAATAGATCCCGAAATCGCCTCTATCCAGACAACTTCTGATAAGAAAGGCTGGATAAAGATCGCGAACGCTACTATTGTCGGAGCCGATAATGAGAAGGTTTATCTCATCAACGCCCCCTTCCGGGAGGACGGAATCGTGATTGACTATTCAATATACAATACACTTTCCTCAGTAATTGAGGAATGGAAACCGGAGGGTGTGGACTATCCTAATGCTATGGCTGCTGATCCCTTTACAGGTAATGTGGTTATCTCTTCATATATTATGGATGGACCCTTCCCGAGTTATACAGCTCCCGGATACGGTGTTTTATACGGCAAAGACCTGAAGCAGAAGGCAAAGTTCAACATCGGCACCGGTCCCGCCGCTATCTTCTTCACTCCCCGCTCCTCTAATATCGATTAAGCGGCTTTTTATAAAAGTTTCATTACGGTGTGTCAAAACTTAGGCTCCATCCACTAAAATTTCTTAATGCCAGAGTCGCAGATGTGCCTTGGATATCGCTTTGCAGATTCAG
This sequence comes from Muribaculaceae bacterium, assembly GCA_029062725.1. Taxonomy (GTDB): domain Bacteria; phylum Bacteroidota; class Bacteroidia; order Bacteroidales; family Muribaculaceae; genus Lepagella. The sequence continues at coordinate 1,387 of JAIDPP010000298.1, forward strand.
GAGCATAGCGAGCTATGTGACTGAATTAAAAAGTGATAGACAAGGTGCAGCTGCGAGACCACAGGTAACTTTTCTTTTTAAAGCCGGTCATTGTATTTCCCCGTCATCTTT
>JAIDPP010000299.1 GCA_029062725.1 Muribaculaceae bacterium
GTCTCGGCCGGAACCTCGACAAAGATAGTGTTCCAGTCGCTCATGGCACCGTTCCACAACCCCGGGAGTTCGAGAGACTTAATCTCAACACCCTCACGGCTTTTCTCAGAGATGAATCCTGTGGTCTTATCGACGAAGTCGGGGAGATTAAATTTCTCACCTTTATAATTCTTGGTAGCCACGGCGAGATCCACTGGATTGAAGTGAGTGGAATGGCTTAGCATCTCCTTGGATCGTTTGTCGGCCATATTTATCTGAGAACCCTCAAGAATCTGTGGGCTTACGGTGCCGTCAGCGTTATATACAAGCCACGGGCCTCCTCCGGGTTCACCTTCATTCTTCACCATACCGCATACACGCACCGGGCGGTTGAGCTTGCGCATAAGATACTCGGCCTTCTCATCGGCGTTCATGCTGTCGGCCATATCGTTGGTGATATAGAGAACGGTACGGACAAATTTGAGCATCTCTGCAAGTTCCTCGTCAGAGGGTGTCCCTTTCTCAAGTCGTCGGCAATACTCATCGATTTTCTGTTTGGTTGCGACCAGAACACCTCCGAGAATCTTTTTATATTTCACGGTTGCATCTCTCTGCGCGTCGGGCACAACATTATCGATATTCTTGATGAAAATGACATCTGCGTCAAGGTCGTTGAGATTCTCGATCAGGGCCCCGTGACCTCCGGGTCGGAAGAAGAGCTTACCATCCTCACGGTAGGGCGTTCCGTCCATATTGGCGGCTACTGTATCGGTCGAGGGCTTCTGGATGCTGTAGGTAACGTCATATTCCACATCATAGAGGTTTCCGAGGAAACCCTTAGCCTCCTCTACCTTCATCTCCACAAGGGGAAGATGTTCGGGAGAGACCGTGAAGTGAACGTTTACCTTACGTTTCTTACCTGCCGCATACTGCGCTCCTTCGGCGAGATGCTCCTCGATGGCCGTACGGGCCGCGCCGTAGGTCTTATGGAAATATAGCAGGGCTTTCGGGAGATGGCCGTAGTTAAGACCAATCTTTTCTATAAGCGCTTCGGCTATCTCTTTATATCGTCCCTCCTTGATAAGCGAATCCACGCTCTTTCCATATAGCGACACGCAGAGGAAATTGAGTTTGGGATAGAAGGCGAAATTCCGGATCTCACTGAAGAATTTCTTCATGAAATCATTATCGGGAGTATTCTTCTTTCCTCCGACAAATGAGAAAATATCTTTGAACATACGTGAGGCGGCGCCGCTTGCGGGCACCATCTTCATCACCGTGCCGCCGGCTTCGAGAAACTCTTCCCAGCATTTAGAAGCCGTCTGCTCCATCTCCGGGGTCACTGCCGATATGCCGTGGCCGACTGTAGCAGGAGCTTCAAGGCGCAGGAAAGGGAAGCCTTCCGCGAGCATCTTGAGCTGTTCATCCAATTTTTCTTGAGAGATTCCTTTTTCGGCAAGGATCTCGAGATCTTTCTCTTCCATTTCGATCAGGATTTGTATGTTTATAAATTCGCGTTATTTACATCAGTATTTTCTTTCCGCGTCAATAGCGGATGGGGTAAGACGCCCGATAAACGACGGGCAAAATCTATCCTATAGAATTAACATACTCCGGAGGTATATGGTTTGTAGAGAAAATATGTTCTTCGGCAGAGTCAGTTGGCGAAATCGATGGAAAGACCCAATTTCAGTTGCCGGGGGTTTGCCGGATAATGGGGGAGAGCGAAATAATTGCTTCCGAAAAGTCCTTGGTTCACGTGGCTCCACACGATAAAGAAGCGTGTCTTCTTTATTCTTGCGTTCAGATATACGTTGGCGAAAGCGAAGTTCCCGACCTCTACCGGATTCTCCCCCTGCACGTGGAACTGCATAGTGGCAGGCTGGTAGTCGAGCCCGCGGTAGCGCGTATAATAATCGCAGTCGATGCCGATCTGCATTCTCAGCACCTTGAAGGCCTCGAAATCTATGAACATATTGCTGTAGAGAGCCAGCGCCGGAAGGGGGATCACGTCAGCATTGGAGGTGGCCTGATAGGTCACTGTGTTGTTCCAGTTCCAGATTCCGAAATGCAGTTTCTGCTCTATTGAGGCTGAGAATATCTGGACGCTCCCCCCGTATTGTTCCGGGAGGGAGGAGGAGTTGAAGAACACATAATTCTGGATATTCTCGACGCCGGCCTTTATCCTTGTGTCGGTCCAGGGGATGAAAAGGTTTCCACCGACCCGGAAGGAGCGGGTCTTGCCGAAATCATTCTCCCATACGAAGTGGTTGCTGACGTAATGCCGCAGAAGCCATGAGGGGGAGGTATTTCTGAAGAATCCTTCTGCGGCTACGGATACGATATCCTTGCCGAGTTTGAAATTGGTTAGAATTGCGCCCTCAACAGATAACTCCCCTGCGGCATCGCCGAGCAAGCCGAAGCGGGCGTTGGCATTATAGCGCAGTATCGATCCTTTTGTTTTCTCTATACGTCCTCCTACCCAGAGGCGGTGGCGCGTTTCGGCGAGGCCATTTTTTGTGGTGAACGGCAACGGGGAGAGTTCCGCCTCTGTTTCCCCTTCAGGCACGACCGTAGAGAGATTGAATCGATCGATCTCATATTCGGCGAAAGCAGAGAGTCCGAACTTGGCCCAGGTCTGGAAGCCTTCGATCATCTCCACTCCCAGAATATTGGTGTAGGAGCGCCGCCATGCCTCGTCTCTTGTGGAGGAGGGGTTGAAATAGGTATTGTTCCAGAAGTCACGGGCCTCTGTCGCATTGGTGTTGGTGAAGATATGATGACCGTAATTATATCCGAAAGAATAAATGAATTTTGTCACGGGAATGAAGATCTCGCGAGTCACGGTATCAGTCGGAGCCGTGATGTCTCGCCAGAAACCGAGTTTGTAGGCATGATTCATATAGAATTCAGCACCTGCCACTCTGTTTTTAGCTCTGGTGAGGCGAGTAGGGATACTTTTAGGCTCGATCTGATCCACGCCTCCCTGGAGTTCGGCGGGGTCGGTGATGTAAAGGTCGTCGGTTATACCGCCGTTCTCCTGATTCTGTTGGTTGAAATGGTTGAAGAAAGCCTGCATCTCATACCGGTCGCCGGCATAATACCCTTGCAGCCCGTATATTAGG
>JAIDPP010000003.1 GCA_029062725.1 Muribaculaceae bacterium
ATATTCACGACTCTGTCGGCTATTCGCGCTATCGAGGGGTCATGGGTGACTATCACGAAAGTCTGTCCCATTTCCTGCCGAAGCCTCTCTATTATGGTGCAAATCTCGTCGCGGTTGCGGGAGTCGAGCGAACCGGTAGGTTCGTCGGCGAATATGACTCCGGGATCGTTGACGAGGGCGCGCGCGATAGCCGCCCTCTGTCGCTCGCCGCCCGATAGCTGGCCGGGCTTATGGCGCAGACGTTCCTGAAGTCCCAGAAGATCGAGGAGTTCGGCGGCGCGCTTCATCGCCTTGCGTTTCGAGACGCCAGCGATCAGGGCCGGAAGGGCTACATTCTCCAGAGCCGTGAACTCGGGCAGAAGCTGATGGAACTGAAAGATGAATCCGATGTTGCGGTTGCGGAATTCCGAGAGTCGGCGGTCGCCAAGAGATGTGATCTCCCGGCCGTCGTAGCTTACCGATCCCCGGTCGGGGAGATCGAGCGTTCCGGCAATCTGGAGAAGTGTGGTCTTGCCGGCTCCGCTCGGGCCGACAATGGTCATTATCTCATGGTCGGTCACTGTCAGGTCTATGTCGCGCAATACCGCAAGATCGCCGTAGGATTTATTGATTCCCTGAAGATGTATCATATCAATACATTGCTCTTATCAATATCCTCCGGTCTAATCAATATCCGGTCTGTGGCATCCAAGTTCCTTTGAAGCCGGTTTCGGCCACGGCAGCCTCTACCTCGCGGGCCTGCGTCTCATCATCCGGTACACCGTGCATTTCAAGGACTTTATCGCTGTTCTCGAGGTCGAGCGTCCAGTTTTCATTAGGAAAACGGCTCTGAAGATGGTTGAGGATGGTGGTCTTGCATCCTTCGCATTTTGCATTTGTCTTGAATCTCATGATAAATATAACTTTAAATTTGATTTTTTCGTAAAAGTCTGAATCTCCGGTACATACTCCGGCCCGGAGATTAGGGAGCAGGGATAGTGAGAGCGAAACAGGCTCATTAAAGCCTGATTCTGTTAAGCCTCAGCGAATTGGCCACCACACATACCGATGATAGCGCCATAGCTGCCGAGGCGAACATCGGATTGAGCATGAAGCCGAGGGAGAAAAGCACCCCGGCGGCCAGCGGAATACCTATCACATTATAGATAAACGCCCAAAAGAGATTTTCACGTATGATCCGGAGCGTGGCGCGTGCCAGACGGACTGCTGTCGGAATAGCCGACAGACGTCCGCCCGTGATAGTCAGCTGCGCGGCCTCGATGGCAATGTCGGATCCGCTACCCATCGCGATTGAGACATCGGCTTCGGCCAGCGCCTGCGTGTCGTTGATTCCGTCTCCGGCCATAGCCACGATCTTCCCTTCCTTCATCCTGCGTGAGATATAAGCCTGCTTTCCAGATGGAAGAATATCGGCCTCTACCTCGTCAACTCCCGCCTGACGGGCTATGTGTATGGCGGTCGCCCGTTTGTCGCCGGTCAGGAGTACGGTGCGGATTCCGAGGAATTCGAGCTGCCGGATGGTTTCTGGGGCATCCGGGCGCATGGAGTCCTCGATGCGGAATATCAACAGGAGGTCGTCGCCCGAATAAACGGCCACCACACCGGCTCCCTCTTCAAGCCATTTGCGTGCTTTTCGGCAGAGAGGAGAATCTTCCGAGCCCTTATCTGAAATAAAGGCTCCTATACGGTAGTCGAAGCCATTCTTACTGCAAATAATCCCATAACCGGGAATATACTCCAAAGAATCGCGAGGTATGGGGCTGATTCCTTCGGCGGCGGT
>JAIDPP010000030.1 GCA_029062725.1 Muribaculaceae bacterium
CCTTTGAAGCGCGCATAGACAGTCTGGTAATCATCGCGGTCGGAAGCCTCCGATTCCCGGTTAAGGTATGGAGGGATGGGGATATTGCCCGCCGCATCCACTACGGATGCGAATGTCACCTCCGGATCGCTCCAGCGGAATTCAATCTCATGTGAATTGCCGGGACGGGCCTCGCCCCGGTATGCTTCGAGGATAAGCCTCCTCTCACCGACCGCTATCTCTTTTCTAAGGGGATTCTCTTTCCAACGTTTCAGGTTTCCTACAAGGCAGCTCCAGCGGCATTTCCCGGTGGCCTGAAACATCAGCAGATAATCTTCGGGTGAGAGGGGTTCGAGCAGGAAAATCTCTATCCGGGAACCGGTCTCCTTGCGGAACTCCATACGGGCGTTGATCACGCGCGTATCGTTGCATACCAGATACGAATCCTCCGGAAGCAGCGAAGGGAGGTCGGCGAACGACCGATGTTCGATTCTCCCCTCCGGTGTGCTGACAAGAAGTCGGCAGGCATCGCGCGTTTCAAGCGGATGGCGGGCTATCCTTTCATCTGGAAGAGGATAGTCGAAATCGGAAATCTTTATGGCTTTTACCTCGGTATTACTCATAAATCGTTGTTTTACAATGCGGAGAGAGTCGTGTGCGGGGAGGAGGAAAAGGGGAGAGAGAAAATTTTTTACAAAAATAACAAAAAAAATTGTGGGAATTAAAAAAAAGTTGTAACTTTGCATCGCAATCGGGCGTTTAGCTCAGCTGGTTTAGAGCATCTGCCTTACAAGCAGAGGGTCTGCGGTTCGAATCCGTAAACGCCCACCAATGCGACCTGTTTTCGTGAGAAAGCGGGTCGCATTGATTTTATGTTCCCCCGACTTCTGACAGAAGTATCATAAGTTCATCACGGATCTCTCGTGGCGGACGAATGCCTCGGCGGTCGAGGCTGCGTGCCCAGCCGGGAACGTCACGGGGTAGGAGGGTGAGCATGATGTCGCGGAATTCCTCCGTTTCTTCCGCGTCATATTCCTCCGGAGTGCGTCCCGCGAAACGGTCGAGCTCCTCGTCGTCATAATAGAGCGCGCGGTCCTCGGCAATCGCCTTAAGCTCCTTCTCGCAGACAAGATGAAGGCCGCAACATTCCCCGGCCTCGCCGTCGGCCACATCCGCCGGTAAAGAACCTTCGGAGGCGTCGTCGGTCGGATCCCCGACAGGCTGATCGGAATGGTCCTCCTTCCCCTTCTGCCTGAGGTCGAGAAGATAGAGGATGATGCCGGCTATAATGCTGTCTCTTATACCCATCAGACGCTGCCGCCGACTTAATAG
>JAIDPP010000300.1 GCA_029062725.1 Muribaculaceae bacterium
GGATTAGCCACGCGCACACCCTGAAGAGTGAAATAGACAGGCTCGGAAGCAACCCCCTCGCCGATTTCCATATCGGCAATACCCGTTGTCGTGCCGATATATCCCACGCGGGCCGGAGAGTAAGTGATCAAATCCTCATCCTCCTTCTCCTTGCTCGAAGAGGGATCCTGAGAGTAAGAATCGCTCACGTTATCGAAGTATGAAGGATCGTAAGGCGTACCGCCCACAGGACTTGAGCCATACTTGTCAAGATACATCACGCCGATACCCTGATTGCGGATATGGTCGGCAGTAATGCCGAGCGAGCTGAGCGGAAGCTTGAACTCATAGAATGTATGGGCGCTGTCGTCGATCTGCGAACGAAGGTCGATGAAGCCAGTGTTCCCCTTCAGCAATTCGGGATCATAGCTGAAGTCGTCCTGACCCCATACATGCTCTATCGAGGGAAGGAGACCGTCCTTGTAACCCCAGAAACCGGCGGGAAGATCCTTACAGTATGCCTTGTCGTAGGAAGCGTGGCCGTCGGGAGTCGGGATGAAGAGACCCGGAGTGCCGACACCGGGTTTGGTGGAGCACATGATCACTGCATCTACGCCGTTGTCGAATTTCGCGCCCTCTGCACTCTCGTTCCAGATCGGGCCCTTGCCGCCGATATAGCCGTCGAAGCTCTTGTTGGGGTCGAGATCCAGGGCGATCACCATGTGGCCGTCCATATTGTAGGGTTTGGATTCACCCGGCTGCTTCCCTTCGCCACCGATATCCCATACGGTATATACGAACTGTACGCCGAGGTAGAGGTTCTCATTGTCGTAGGCAGCATAGAGAGCGTAGGAGTCAACGACCGGACGCTCATGAACACCCTTGAAGGCCTGGCAGACATCGCGTGCGACGCCCTGGGCGATCAGATCCTCCGGACCCCAGTTGGAGAAGGCGTTGGTGGCAGGGTGTCCTGTCATGTTGACGGTCTTGAACGTACCGCTCTGGCCGTTCGGATTCACCTTGTAATAGTCTGTGATAAGGTTCTTGCCTGTCTGCACCGGTGTCGGGGGAATCGGAGGATTCGTGCCCTGCTTGGTGTAGCGGAAGGTCTGAGAGTTCTTGCCGCCGTCGGCTGCCACTGCCAGAGTGGAGAGCGTGCAGCTCTCGGATATGGCGATCGGGCCGGTATATCTGGTCGATGAGGTAGTGGCCGCGCCGTTGAGACTATAATAGATGTCGGCCTCCGGAGATACGCTCAGCGTAACGTGGAGAGTCTCGTCAGTGAAAGTTGTGCCGTCGCCGGGGTTGGCGGATACCACAGGTTTGGTAAGGACTACAGGATCATCGCCGCCCTGGTAAGCCGTATAGCTTGCATCCTGATGATAGGTGGCCTTATCAACATAGTCAAGGTCGCCTTCACCTGCCGCAGATGTGCCTCCACCAAGCTTGTCACCGCCATCTTCGGAGATAATCAGATTTTCGGGCAGCGGCTTGCCGGCCGGAACAGCCCAATACCACTTGCCGTTCTTCTTTGTCATCGCGTCGCCGGGCCATTTTCCATTGCTGTTACAGTTGGCCGTAGAGGTCCATGCCCATACGCAGGGTTTGGAGAAAGTTCCGTCGTAATAGATATAATGCTCATCTGTCGGATCGTCGGGGTCGATCACCGGGGGAACGATTACGATCGGATCATCGCCTCCGCCGGGATTGTTGACGGTGAGGGTCATCGCCGAGAGATCGAGAGTGAAATCGTATGTGCCGGGTGCGATTGTCCAGCTCTTGCAGTCGGAGGCATCGATGTTGTTGGCGTATTTTGTCACGGCTGCGGGAGTGCCTACAGTAACGGCTACACCTTCCTCAGCCGCGCCGTAACGGTTGGCCGCCATGTTCAGACCATTCCAGTCGGTGGCGGTAGAGCCGAGGGCATCGGTGATGTTGAAGAAGCATTTTGTTTCGCCTGCGGCTGCGGTCAGCTTCACGTTCTTTGCCACATACTTTCCGCCGGACACGGTCATGGCGGCGCCCGCGTTGGGGGTCCACTGATGGCCTTCGATGTTGCCGAGGATCCACATCGAGCCTGTCGGATCAACAACAGGAGGATCGATCGGATCATCGCCGCCGACCGGAGGCTGCACGCCGTCGTTATAGATCACGGCGATACCGCTCTGGCCTACTGTTCCGGTGATAGTGGTGGCAGTGACGGTGAATGTTCCGCCATGCACGCGGTCGGTATATGTTCCGGCCGGGCAATAGCCGCCGCCGTTGGCCACAGATACCTGACGGCTGCCGCTGCCGTTGATTACGATCACGGCGCCGCCGTCCTTACGTGTCACGGAAGCCACGCCGTTGCCGCCGCTGAAGTAGTCGAGACGGCCGACCATCGCGTTGCGGAATTTATTCACCTCCGCAACCTGCTTGTTCTTGAATGCGGTCGAGCCTTTGGCGCCGATCTTGATTTCATTGAATCCTTTTGCCGAGGGACGCGAAAGATAGAGAGCCGCCTCATTGTTGCGGCAGGCCACGATGGCATAGCCGCGGTCGATCTGATCCTGAGGAAGATTCTTGGAGAAACCGTCGTTGTTGGCGTAGGTATCGTGGGATTCACCCCAATAGACCACCTTATCGGCCGAAATCGTTCCGGCACACCAGCCTGCATGGCCGCCGGGAATACCGTTGGCCTTGGTGGCGTTGTCGCCGTAATTGTTGTCGGTCACCGACATATATTTCGTATATTCCTTCATGAGGGCGTCGCCGTTTCCGCCGGGCCCGTCAAGGATCTCGCCATAATAATAGAGACCGGGAACAGAAGTCACGGTAGCCCAGAACTGGCATCCCTCGGAAGGAAGGGCCACATGCTTGGCGGCATCGAAACGGATACCCTTCACGCCCATGCTCTTGAGCTCCTCGATATATGCTTTTCCGCGGGCCGCAACCTCGCTGTCCTCGGAATTGACGTCAGGATAACCTTCGCCGCCACCCATCTGATGTTTTGTCACCTGGCCGCGGTCGTTCCAGTCGTTAACGCTGCCATACCAGCGGAGACGGTCATTGGAATTCCACCAAGGATCGTGATAGGCGGTGCGGTTGCCGGCGGCGTGACCATCAACATGGTTCTCCACCACATCGACGATGACTTTAATGCCGTATTTGGCCGCTTCGGTACAAAGCGATCTCAGGTCATCGGCCGAACCGAGACCTGCGCTGGCGATAAACTTGAAGTCGTAAGGGCGATAGGCTGCCGACCAGCCTTCTCCTACAGGCACAGCCCGCTGCAGCGGGGAGACCTGCACGGAGCCGAAGCCGGCCGCCGCGATGTTGGGAAGCTCTGCCTTGATGTCAGACAACTTCCAGTTGAAGCAGTGGAGGATATTTCCTTTCTGGATGTCAGCGGGGAAATTATAATCCGCCGCGAGCGCAGATGAGAAAGAAAACAATCCTAACAGAGCACTGAAAAGAAGTTTTTTCTTCATGATTATTTATATAGTTAAGCTTATTATTTCAAAATAATGGATGATCTTCAATCTAAAAGTTTATCTTTCCTCTATCGGTTCTTTCCGTTTTTTCAGGGTCTATATTCCGTTTTAGGGGTTTATATTTCCCTTTTGAGGCAAATACCTATAGATGAGGCAAAGTTACTAAAAATAATCGGGAAAATATGCTTTCAAAAACATGTTCTTAAGCAGGTTTTATCCCCAGTCTTCCCTTTTAAAGGAGGCGGGAAGGGAGAAAGGAGAAGCGGGGCGCCGTTACAAACGGCTCCGCAGCGCAAAAGAGAGCGCCCATCGCAGCGAGCGGCAAAAGAGCGCAAGCAAGAAAGCAGAGCAGCAAAAGAAAGCGAGCAGCAAAAGAAAGCGGAGCAGCAAAAGAAAGCGAAGCGGCAAAGAAATCGGAGAAGAAAAGAAAGCGAAGAAGAAAAGAAAGCGGAGGCAAGAAAGCGGCAGCCGTTTGTTCCGGCGTGGCGGGCCTCCGGTTCGCCAGAAAAAAAAACCGGCCTCCGGTGCGCCAGAAAAAAGACCGGCCTCCGGTGCGCAAGAAAAAAATCCGCCCTCCGGTGCGCCGATAAAAATCTCTCCAATAA
>JAIDPP010000301.1 GCA_029062725.1 Muribaculaceae bacterium
GTTGATAAATGTTTTGTATTAGGTTTTGGTTAAAGCCATACGCAGATTACGCGCATGGCGCAGCCGATGATGCGGCTGCAAATTAAAATGATTTAGGTTTTAAAAGAATTGAAGTAATAGTGCCCTTATGCTCCTGTCAAGGCGGTTATAAAAAAGAAATGCGTGGAGCCTCTTGACTGTTGCTCGTTCCGCTTATTGAGGCCCTGGAATTGCCCATCACTGTAGAACGAGCAAACTTGCAGAAACCTCACGCAGAATATGTATAGATACACCAAACGCCAACGCTCAAGCGCTCGCTTTCGGTGACAACTACATATCCACAAGGCATCTACCGTTTGCCTCATTCCCGGCAGTGATTGAAGTTTTCCAGGTTCCAATAAGCCAAGAAAGAGCGTTGCAGTAAACGCATTCAAATTATTTAATCGGACGCCGCGCGGGCATCCCTACAGCCCCTCCCACATTACCCATAACCGGGTTTCTGCAGTGCGGCATGCAAGAGCAAATTTAGTCATTATTTCCGATATAGCAAAAATTTAGACCATACCATTAATAAATTTTAATGTTTTTGAATTTCCGCAACCATTCACCGACATATTTCAATCGTATTCCAATGTAGGGACGCACCCCGGTGCGTCCGATATCAAAACCGGTAATTTCCAATAAATGTGAGTGATACACAATTATTTGCGGACGCACCGGGGGTGCGTCCCTACAATGGGTTTTATAATAAAATGGGGATGTGCAAAAATGCACATCCCTATTTTATTATTCCTAATCTCAGGTAAATACTACCTTCCCATAAATTCCTTAATGCGTGCGAGAACCACCGGCACATTATATCCGAATTTCTCCTCAAGCACCTTAGCCGGCGCGGAAGCACCGAAACGCTCCAGACCCATCACCTCATATTCTCCCTTCATAAGGGGGAACATCGTGGTGGGAATACCGGAAGTGAGGGCAAAGATCTTCACACCATCAGGGAGAAGCGCATCGCGGTATTCCTTATCCTGCTCCTTGAAAAGCCCGATCGACGGAATCGAAAGCACACGCGCCTTCACACCCTCCTTGGCGAGTTGCTCGGCGGCATGATAGAGCAGGACCACATCGCTGCCGTTTGCCACGAGAACAATATCAGGATCCTCCACATCATAGACTGCGTAACCTCCTCGGAGAGCCTTCCATGCCTCCTCACGACGGTTTTCGCCGGGAACATCCTCAAGATTCTGACGCGAGAAGATTAGCGCGGTCGGAGTGGTGAGATTCTCCATCGCCAGCTTATAGCAAACTATGGTCTCGGCTGCGTCAGCGGGGCGGAGCACCAACATGGAGGGCTTCCCATCGATCCCTTTTATCTGCTCAAGCATACGGAGCTGAGCTTCCTGCTCGATAGGTTCATGAGTCGGACCATCCTCACCGACACGGAATGAGTCATGCGAATAGATAAATTTCACGGGGAGACCCATGAGCGCCGACATACGGATTGCGGGCTTCATATAGTCGCTGAACACGAAGAAGGTGGCGCAAGCTCCGAAAACACCTCCATGAAGCGCGATACCGTTGATAAGACAGGCCATTGTAAGCTCGGCCACACCGGCCTGAATGAACCCGTTACCGTAGCTATCCTTAGTGATCACTCCGGTCTTCTTCAGCCAACCCTCCGACTTATCGGAGTTGCAGAGGTCGGCGCTGGAGACAATCATGTTTCCGATATGGTCGGCAAGATAATTGAGCACGTTATATGATGCGGCACGGCTGGCCATTCCCGGCTTGATTCCTATTGCATCCCAGTCGATAGCGGGGAGCTTGAGTTCGATATAATCACGGAGAGTCTTGGCGAGTTCCGGATTCTCCTCAGCCCAGACAAGATATTCCTCACGACGGGCGGCGACAATCCTACGGAGTTCCTCCTTGCGGTCATCGTAAAGTTTCCTGACCTCGTCGCGTATAATCCAAGCGTTGTCAGGGTCTCCTCCGAGGTTTCTTACCGTGGCCTCAATATCGGCTCCGGCCGCGGAGAGGGGCTGGCCGTGAGTGGAGACCGCTCCCTCCATCGAGCCTCCATCCTTTCCGATAACCTTGCGGGCCATAACGGTGCGGCCTATGATGAGGGTCGGCTTCTCACGCTCCTCGATAGCCGTCATGAGCGCACCGGCAATCGCCACGGGATCGCACCCGTCAACATCAAGGACATTCCATCCCCATGCCCGATACTTGGCCGCGGTGTCCTCTCCTGTCACATCCTCGACACGTGTGGAGAGCTGAACCTCGTTGGCGTCATAGAACATTATCAGGTTGTGAAGACCCAAAAGACCCGCGATGCGTCCGGCACCCTGTGAGATCTCCTCCTGAATACCACCGTCGGAGATAAAAGCGTAGGTCTTGTGCGCCACGACATCGCCGAACTTTGCTACGAGGAAACGCTCCGCGATAGCGGCTCCGACAGCCATTACATGACCTTGACCGAGAGGCCCGGAAGTATTTTCTATACCGTGGCTGAAATCCTTCTCAGGGTGGCCCGGGGTGATGCTCCCCCACTGACGGAAGTCGCGAAGGTCGTCGATGGTATAGTTGCCGCAGAGAGCAAGCACACTGTAAAGCATCGGCGACATGTGGCCCGGGTCAAGGAAGAACCGGTCGCGGGCGAACCATGTCGGATCCTCGGGGTCATAGACAAGGAAGCGGGAATATAGCACATTGATGAAATCCGCCGCGCCCATTGCGCCGCCGGGATGACCTGACTTAGCCTTCTCGACCATCTGCGTGATCAACACGCGGATGTTGTCGGCGGCTTCGTTCATTACTTTTACGTCCATTAGGTTAATATTTTTGGAGTGTATTCTTTTATGATGACAAAGTTAATAAGTTAAATTGAATTATTAAAACTTTATATAAAAATATTCGCGCAGGAAGTCATGGCAACCTCCTACGCGAATAATAATATATTCTAATAATCAGATATTAGTCAAGAACTTCAGGCTCTTCCGGCAGACCGAGTGTATTCTTCGGTTTGGAGAGGAAAAGCGCGTAGAAGCAGATATAGGCCGCCAAGGCGAAGGGCACCCAGAAGCTAAGCACTATCGAATTGGCCGCAACCAACGACTGGATTGCCGGGAAGATTCCTCCTCCGCAGACCATCACCATGAAGATACCGGAAGCTACGGCTGTGTATTTTCCAAGACCGGTCACGGAAAGGTTGAAGATCGCTCCCCACATCACCGAAGCGAAGAATCCGCAAAGCACGAAGAAGACTGCGTTGACCGGAATCCTTGCAACGCCGAACGATAGATCGGCCGAACTGAATCCAACGAAATTGACAATCGATCCTGAAGTGAGGATACCTATGGCAAGGAGAATCATCACTCCGAGGGCCGCTACAGTAAGCATGGCGCGGGATGTGATTTTCCCTCCTATGACACCTCCCAAAAACCGCCCTACGAGCATCAGGAGCCAGTAGATACCAACTACCGTACCCGCGATTGCGGAGGATTCCATCTCATTGTTGAGAATCACATCCTGTGACTTCTCGAGATACTGGAGGGTCCAGTTGGCGATGCCGACCTCAAGACCTACATAACAGAAGATGGCGAGAACACCGAAAGTGAAGTTTGTATAAGTGAATGCCTTCATCACTTTGATTTTCTCTTTCTTCTTACCGAGATCAGGAGATTCGGGGAGCTTGCTGAAGAAAAGAACTATAAACGCCACAGCGAAAATAGCCATCGCGAGGTAGAACACAGGGTTGGCGGAAGAGATGGTGCTTGCCTCTCCTCCGAGGAGTCCGCCGACGATCACGGGGGCGAGAGTGGCGCCCAGAGAGTTGAACGAACCTCCGAACTGCACCAGCTGGTTGCCCTGCTTGGGATTTGCCCCCAGGGAGTTGAGCATCGGATTGACTACAGAGTTGAGGAGACACATCGAGAATCCTGCTACAAACGCGCCGACAAGATAGACGATGACAGCC
>JAIDPP010000302.1 GCA_029062725.1 Muribaculaceae bacterium
CACATATAACGCCCGTCGTTTTACGCATCTTGACGAGGAAGTGAGGGAGTTCGCGCCTGAACTGGTGATCAACGCGGCGACGGTGAAATATACCTTGCAGGCGTTCGAGGCCGTGTTGCCTTTCCTTCCTCCGACGGCAATCCTTAGCGACATAGCCTCGGTGAAGACAGGGCTGCCGGAGTTCTATGAGCGCGCTGGCCATCCTTTTGTCTCGACCCATCCTATGTTCGGGCCTACATTCGCCTCTCTGTCGAACCTGAATCAGGAGAACGCCATCATCATCAAGGAAGGGGATTATATGGGTAAGATATTCTTCCGCGACCTATATAACCGCCTGCATCTCCATATCGAAGAATATACATTCGAGGAACATGACACGACAATAGCCTACTCCCTCTCCATCCCTTTTGCTTCATCGCTGGTGTTCGCAGGGGTGATGAAGCATCAGGACGCGCCGGGCACGACTTTCAAGCGACACATGGCCATCGCGCGTGGGCTGATGAGCGAGGATGATTATCTGCTTTCGGAAATTCTTTTCAATCCCAACACGTCGGAACAGCTCGAGAAGATCCGCACCCAGCTTGCCGAACTGCGCGACATTGTCGATAAGCGGGATTCCGATCGAATGAAAGCCTATCTTGAGCGGGTAAGGAAGAATCTGGAATAATAAGGCGTTGAAGAAAGAGATGACGGTGTGTCAAAATTCAGGATTTTGACACACCGTCATGTTTTTGTCCGAATGGCGAGGATGCTGTCATAACGATTCGGATTACAACCGATTGATAATGAGGTTGCCGGCCGCATACTCAAGTATGAGTCCGAACCCGGAATATCACCCAACGACCCGGACGGCCCGTTATGATATACCCCGTTTTTACAATTTACGATGTAGCGAATCAGTGTTGGATGCGTCTATAATTACAAACGGATTAAATGAGAAATAATAGAAATGGCAAGACAAGACAAGGCATTTCAGAATATGGTCAAGGAATTTGAGCAATCCATCTACTCAATATGCCACATGTATGCCCGGGATGAAGGGGAGGCCAAGGATCTCCTGCAGGAGACATTGGTAAATCTCTGGAAGGGTTTTTCAAAATTTAGAGGCGAGAGTTCGGCGCGCACTTGGGTTACGCGTGTCGCAATCAATACCTGCATCTCGGCTACCCGTAAACGAAAGGTAGAGACGGTGGATGAATCTCATATTCCTCCCTTCAGGGAGGTGACTTCGGAATCTTCCGCTCAGATACAGGACCTCCATTCGCGTCTGTTAAGGCTCTCATACCTTGAACGGGCAATAGTCCTCCTATGGCTCGAAGACATGCCATACGATGAGATAGGCGCCATCATAGGCCTGTCGGCGAAGAATGTGGGCGTGAAGCTGGTAAGAATTAAAAACAAGTTAAAAGAGATGAGTCATGGAAGATAAGATGAGATCTGATGCAATATTTGATCAGTTGCGTTCAGAAATGAACATATATAGGAAAACACTTCCTGTTTCAGGATTGATCGGGGAAGAATATATCAAGAATGCGATTAAAAGCAGAAGCCGATGGCTTAGCCGGTTTGTCAAGTTGGAGAGTATAGCTTTGCCGATTTGTATCCTGATTCTGCTGGGAGCGGTTTTGGCTTTGGAAATGAATGTATGGTGTCTCATAGCGATTGTAGTTGCCGCTGTGCCGAGCCTGCTTATGGATACGCGCACATTGAGTATTCCCTCAAAATGGATCTACAATGAAACACTTATAGGGCTTGTGAAGAAGCTGGAAAGGCAGAAAGTGGAGCGGAAGTATCAGACACTTATCGAACTTCCCTTTGCCGTGGCATGGATGTGTTGGTTTTTATATGAGTTTATAAAGTGTCTTGTGACAAAGATGGATGGTATCCCGGAAAGGTTTATCCTTCCTGCATGGTGGATAATCACAGGAATAGCATTGATCATAACTCTTGTAGCGACATGGAAAATATATAAGGAGGCGCAGAAGACCAATAATGATATGATAAATGAAATAAAGACCTTTCTTGAGGATAGTGGTGATTCAATTATATAAGACCACATTCAATAAAAGATGTTTTCAGGGGGAAGACCAGTATACTATGAGAGGAGGCTTGTATGTACGAGTCTCCTCAACTTTGTTTTATTCCATCCTATCAAAAGATAAAATAAAAGGACTTACCCATATATTTTGAAAAATAAAATAATATTGTTAATTTTGCAATTGTCAAGGGCAGTATGAAAACCAATGAGAATTATTTCCGGCAGAACAATACGTTTGTACTATGAGGCTCATCCTGAGTCAAAATCAGCCTTGCAGGAATGGAGTGATAAGGTAAAGGAGGCGCAATGGACTTCTTTTATGGATATGAAGCAGACATTTAATTCGGTGGATTATGTTGGTAATCAGCATTATGTATTCAATATAAAGGGTAATGATTTCCGAGTTGTGGCTGTGGTCAAGTTTACGGTCAAGTTTGTGTTAATAAGATTCATCGGTACGCATTCCGAGTATGATAAAATCAAGGATATAGCTAATATTTGAAATTATGGTCAAGATAGAGAACGAGATGCAGTATCAGGGTGCGTTGAAGAGAGTGGAGGAGCTTATGCTCAATCTTCCCGAAAATGCGCCTGAGGATAGTCCTGAGATGGTGGAACTGACTTTGTTGGGAAATCTGGTGGCCGATTATGATGAAGAGCATTATCCCATCGGTTCTCCCACTCTGATAGAGGTAATCAAACTGCGGATGTATGAAATGGGATTGACCCAAGCATCCCTCGCCAAACTAATTGGAGTCAGTCCCTCCCGGATATGTGACTATCTCTCAGGCAAGGCGGAGCCCACTCTAAAGGTTGGAAGAGTGATCAGCAAGGAACTCAATATTTCCCCGGCAATCGTGCTGGGTGTGTGAAAAACAATATGCCAAGTCGTCGGGATTTACATGATTGTGAATCTCGACATTCGCCTTCTCCGCTTCGCGACTTCCTGAAGACGGGTTTGTTATGATAATAGGTTATATCCACAGGATAGGAAAATTGGAATACCCATCTTCCACATATCTCCGATTACCCTCTTCACATATCCTCCATAGTGAAGAGGCGGGTCTCGATCTGATAGTTGGCGAGCACACTTGTTTTGATCCGATCAACTTTTTCCATGAATCTTTTATGGGAATAGTTGGCTATGTTGCGCTTCACCTCCGCCAGTAATGCCTCCTTGTTGTTTGTCTTAATTCCTACAATATCGATTTCGCTTGCCTCTATTCCTAACTTGGGAAGCCACCAGGAGCCAATCTCCCTAAATCCTCCCTCCTGCGCGAGCTTTTGTCTGAAATAATGTTCGAGGGTGTGGCCGGTATATGTGGGGAACTCCGCTTCCACCAGCGCCGCGAGGTCATTATAGTTGTCTAATTCCACCATCGAACGGTTACTTTCTATGAAATGGAACCAGAAGTTGAGGAAAATATCTGAAATTTTGAACCTGACATTGTTTTTGGAGCCTGGCTTCGCAAAGATTGGGCGATATTTTGAGATAATGCCATAGACATTCTCCAGTTTCTCAAGATGCCCTCCGATATTGATATTTCCCAACGCGGATGAAATTTCACTCTGACTCGTTCTGCCTTGCGAAATTGCCAGAAGGATTGAGAAATAAGTGCCGTAATCTCTCCCGAATTCAGTGATAAGAAGGTTCCGTCCCTCCTCAATAAATGGAGACATGTTCGATGTAGTGAAACGTAGGATCGACTCATGATTCACATATCCGTTATCACAAAACACCTCAATATACTTAGGCACTCCTCCGGCGATTGAATAAAGAGTAAGAAGGTCGTCATTGGTGTAGGCGGGATTGTAATCCCGGAGTATCTCCTTGATGACGCTTATCTTGAAGGGCTTGAGGTTGATTATATTGTCGGCGCGACCGAAAAGAGGCTCGTGGGCATCCGTAAATATGCGTTTCATCATTGAATGTACACTGCCGCTCAGAATAAGATTCAGGTGCGTGTCTCCACGGTAGGAGTCCCACATATTCTGGAGATCGCTGAATAAGGAGGGGTTGATATTGAGGAATTCCTGAAACTCATCAATCACAAGGGTGAATCTTAAGTTCCGGGCTAGTTCAAAAAGATGACGGATCACGTCAATCGGTTTTTGAAGGCCATTGGGGATGTAGATATTGAGATGGCTCAATTTATTTTTTATCTCCAACACGAAATCATCCATTAAGGCTGACTCTGCTTTACGCGCGATGAAGAAATAGAGCATCGGGTGGCTTGAATCCTTAAAGGCATGTTTAATCAAGCTTGTTTTGCCGATTCTTCGGCGTCCGGTTATGACGGTCATACGGGAATTGATCGTAAAGGAGAGATGGGCTATGCGTCTTAACTCCGCTATTTCCTGTTCGCGATTATAGAATTTCATGGATATATGAATTAGTAATAAGTTATAAAAGAATTGCAACCACGGTTGATTCAACCGTGGTTGCAAATATAACTAAAAAGAATGTTCTTACAAAATCTCTGTCACATAATCAATCTTAGTGGATGGATAATATCTAACAGCCCATTGCAAGAAAATCTGAGCCTCGGAGATTCGCGCAGTCGTGACTCTCCGAGGCTCATTATTGTTTCTAAGGTATTGACCTATTTTCTTTTCTTATTCTTCTTCGCAAACTCTTTCTTGGCTTTTTCGAGTTGTTTCCGGAAGCCTTTGTCGGTGTGTAGCATGGCTACGATCCCGGCACCGGCCACGCGCCCTGCGTCAACATCACTCTGATAATGAGCACCTACGATCACCCGCGACTGTCCGTATTCAAAGCCGCGTTTGAGAATCTCGGTGGCGCGGGCAGGATTGATCTCGGCCAATACGAGGGCAGTGGCCCAGCCGATGGAGGTATGCCCCGAAGGATAGGAGCCGTTCTTACGCAGGCCTTCCTCATGGTCGGGAGTGGAAGTCGGCTCGTTCCAGAACACGAAAGGACGCGTACGCATATAATGCTTCTTGGCTTCGCGTGTGGCGAGATCTCCGGCATCCTCCTGCATATTGTAGATCAACTTATATAGTTCGGGATTTTCCTTCTTGGTAATGGGGGATCCGAAAGCTTCTCCGAAAGCATCATCAGCCCAGTCGGTGTACCAGTCGAGATTAGCGTCAGTTACGGCCTGCCGGCCCCGGGGAGTGTCGCGCTGTGTCTTTCCCCATTCATACTGTTCACGGTCGTAGGCGAAACGTGCCGACGCCGTATCAGGAGGGCACATCAGGATCGTGAGCGAACTCGGCACCTTATCCTCATTCAGGTAATAATGGTCGGGATTGGAGGTGTGATTCTGGCCTACAGCAGCGATTCCCGAGATCAAAAGAAGAGCCGCAGGCGCGACGATATTTCTGAAATATTTTAAATTCATAACCCTATATCCGTTGTTTTCGTTGGCAGACTCGTCTGCGGTCAATATTTACTCATAGAAGATAGCCTCCTCCATATAGCGTGCCATCAGCACGTTCTCTTTCCAGTCGTCGCAGGGAGCAAGCTCCTTGCCCTGTGCCTCGGAAAGGATATAATCGGTGATCGGCGCGCCGGCATATATCGAGCATATTACGCCGCCACCCAGCCGGGGGTTAAGCTCCATAAGCAGGAAACGGTCGTCCTTGGGGTCGTGGAGGAACTGCAGGGTGATACAGCCGGTAAGCCCCATCTTCCTTATCACCTCGCGGCTCATCTCTATGATGCGTTCGATGCGGCAGGTCTTGGTGCGGTTCACTTCTCCTCCCATCACCTCGATACGCTCTCGGGGAACAGTGACAAGAATTCCTCCCTTGGCATCGACATAGCAATCCACCGTGTATTCCTTCGCATTCTCTATATATTCCTGAATGATGTATGAATCGAGGTTTTCGAGATGCATCAGGTCTTCCACATCATGGAAGATGCTTATTCCGCGCGAAGACCCTCCCTTACGGGGCTTGACGATGGCAGGCATTTCATTGTTGATGATGGAATATGTGCGGGGGATCGGGAACCCGTTGTCCTTGAATACCTTCGCGGCTTCCACCTTATCGAAAATACGCGAGGTGATAGAGAAATCCGATACGGGTACGAATACTCCCGGAATCTGTTCCTTGCATTTAGAGGCCACTTCCACCGCGCCGTTTACGAAAGGCAGGATAATATCCACGTCGTTTTCCTTCACTACGCGGGCGATATCCGCTATCACCTCCGGATCCGACCATTTAAGGCCTTCCACCACTTTCCCGGCAAGCGCTATGGGGACATGGCGTGTGAGTTCATAAGCTACTATCTCCACCTTTATGCCCGCACGGCGTCCGCTCTCCTTAAAGAGATCGGCCAGGGAGACGCGGCGAGAGCCGCCTAACATCAGAATGGTCGTTTTCATAATTTTGTATTTAATCTGTCTCGGCC
>JAIDPP010000303.1 GCA_029062725.1 Muribaculaceae bacterium
GGTCTTATGAGATCCGTTAAAGCGGCATCAAGTATGAAAAAAGTCCTTCCCGGACGTTATAAATATGACGTAAAAATATATACGATGGAAATTGAAGAAAAGACTCAGGGAGCCGGAAAAATCGAGGAGGCCGGGAATAAATATAAGGATTATGACATACGGCCGGATGTGTTGAGCAGAGACGATATAATGGCGATGGTTCCTCAGCTTAAGGGACACACGAAGCTGGTCGAGAAGGTGATGCATCTGCTGATGTTCGATGAGGTGAACCGTGTGCATGGAGCGTGGTGTTATGATCCGGGTCCGGCTTTCGCCCGTCATTTGCTGGATGATGAATTTCACTCCCCACTGCGTGTGGATAACGAGAATATTCTGGCGCGTTTCAAGGAGGGTGCTTACATCACGGTCAGCAATCATCCCTTCGGCTCAATCGACGGAATAGCACTGATAGCGCTTGTCACAAAGTACCGTCCGGATTATAAAGTGATGGTAAATATGATTTTGGGCAGGATTTCCGCTATGGGTCCCAATTTCATCACCGTCGATCCTTCCCATTCCGAGGATGCTGAAAAACGCAGGACATCCCTCAACGGTATCCGCGAGGCGTTGCGTCAGCTCAAGTCAGGAGAGCCGCTTGGTTTCTTTCCTGCCGGAGCGATGAGCAAGACTGACCGCCATAATTTCCTTGTTGACCGCGAATGGCAGGAGTCGGTGCTTCAGATCATCGCCAAGGCAAAGGTGCCGGTTATCCCGATCTATTTCCATGGCAACAATTCATGGTGGTTCAATTTCTGGGGACATGCTTGCTGGCCGTTGCGTTCGCTTCTGCTGCCGCGCGAACTTTTCAACCATAAGAAGAACCACGAGATACATATCTCCGTGGGTGAGCCTGTAATGCCCGAGAAACAGGCTGAATTCAAAGGAGACCCCAAGGCATTAGGGAAATATCTGCGTGAGAAGACCTACGAGCTCTCCAAGTTATAAAAAGGCAGCGCCTGAAGGTTATTGCTGACTCAGGGAGGCTTTGTCAAAGGAGGGTGCAGTTCAAAATTCAGGATTTTGACACACCCTCCTAAATCTTGAATGCTCTCGCTATTCGATAACCGATATCCTGCATCGTCAGCACAAAGGGAGATATGAATGGAATCTGGGGAGAAAGCAATGCGCGGAACTGCGATTTCCTCGCCGTAGTGAAGAGACGCAGTTGTCCGGGATGGCATTTGATCCGTATCTCGTCGCTCATATCGGCAGGTTCGCCGTCGATATGTGCGGGTCCGGGGGAGCGCCTGACAATGGTCACTTCCGGCACACGGAATGTAGTGGCCTGCGCGGTCTTGCCGACGAGACCGGTCAGGAGGTCAATTCCTGCGAGCGCGAGTTTTACGGGTGAGCCCTTATGGATTATCGTCAGGTCGAGAAGGCCATCCTTTATTGAGGCTTCGGGCGCGATATAGGCGTTGTTTCCATATTGTGAGGCATTGCAGCAGGCGATAAGGAGTGCCTGCTCCGTGATGACCTCACCGTTGGCGATGATGGTATATACCTCGGGTTGATACCTGACGAACTCATCCACGGTGGTCTGGAGATAGGTGGCGAGTCCGCGTTTCTCGCTCTTGTTGAATTTATAAGTCACCTCCGCGTCAAATCCCACGCCGAAAGTACAGAAGAAAGGATGCCCGTTAGCTGAGGCATAATCGCAGTCGAGCACGCGGTCTTCCGCAATGACTTTCATGGCTCCGGTGACGGTCAGAGGGATATTGAGATGACGTGCAAGGCCGTTTCCGGATCCCATCGGAATTATCCCTAAAGCCACTCCGGATCCACATAGTGCGCGTGCCGTCTCATTGACAGTGCCGTCGCCTCCGCAGGCCACCACACCGTAGTAGCCTTTTTCGATAGCCTCTCGCGCCAGCCGGGTGGCGTCGCCTGGGGCTGTTGTGAAGCGGATATCGGTTGAAAGGGAGTATTTGGAGGCCTCATGACGGATTGTCGCGTCGATTCCATCTTTGGAGACGCTGCCGGAATGAGGGTTGATTATAACCATCAGTTGCTTGACTAATCGCATGGCATTTAAAGTTTATTGATGATCTCTTCGGCTGTAGGGAGAGGATTGTCGCTCCAGGTAGCGGTAATCTCCAACGATGGAGAGATTATATATATACGTGGAATTACGGAAGATGCGAATAAATCATATACTGACTTGTCTTCCTGAGCGGAATAGGGCATGGATAGGCCGTTAAGCTCCCAATAACTCTTTATGGAAGAGTCGGATTCAGCGCGTGCTATACATAACACTGTGATCGGACGGTTTACTGACACTGCAAAGTCATACACTTTCTGTATTTGCGGAAATTCTCTCCGGCAGTCGGGGCAGGATGTATTGAAGAAAACAATCACACTTGTCATTCCTTTCAGGTCGGAGGTGGATGTAAGCTTTCCGTCGTTGAGTCTCACTGAAAAGTCAGGACACTTGTCGCCTACCGATAGTGAGACTGCGTCCGGTTCCTCTTCTGAAATGCAAGATACGAGAGCGAGATTGAGAATAAAGGCGATTATCAGATAAATAGTTGTTTTCATGTGTGCAAAATTAATGAATAATTATTTTATACATATAATTTTGCAGAAGAAATTATCTACACCTGACTCCACCGGGTTAATACTTGGGGCAATATCACCCTCTTACTTCGGGACGGCTGTCATATCTTTCCTACAGATAGCTTCTCTTGGAAAGGATAACTGATTGATGGAACTTAGCTCCATCCACTAAAAATCTTATAAAACTTGCCCTGCAGCGGTGAATAATGATTTAAAATGATTAATTTTGCAAAAGAAAGTATCAATACCTCTTTGATCAATCGAGATGAGAATAGATATAATTACAGTGATGCCCGAGATGTTGGAGCCTTTCTTTCAATGTTCGATACTGAAGAGGGCTCAGGATAAGGGACTGGCGGAGATTTATGTTCATAATCTTCGGGATTATACCACAAATAAACATCGGAAAGTTGATGATTACCCCTTTGGTGGAGAAGCGGGGATGGTTATGACCGTGCAGCCAATCGACGCCTGTATATCAGCACTGAAAGAGGAGCGGGAATATGATGAGGTTATTTTCACCTCCCCCGATGGTGAAACCTTCGATCAGCCGATGGCAAATCAACTTTCGATGCTTGAAAATGTGATAATTCTCTGTGGGCATTATAAGGGTATCGACTGGCGTGTACGCGAACATCTGATCACCAGGGAGATCTCTATAGGAGACTATGTGCTGACCGGTGGGGAACTTCCGGCAGCCGTGATAGCCGATGCGATGGTGCGCCTGATACCGGGAGTAATCGGTGACGAACAGTCGGCTCTGTCGGATTCTTTTCAGGATAACCTGTTGGCTCCACCTGTCTATTCTCGTCCGGCCGAGTATAAGGGTTGGCGTGTACCCGACATCCTGCTCTCGGGACATGAGGCCAAGATAGCCGAATGGCGTTATGAGCAGGCATTAGAGCGCACGCGCCGGCTGAGGCCCGATCTTCTCGAGAAGGAAAAATGATGATAACAAGAGATAAATAAGGGGAAAATATGAAGAAGTAGGGCAAAGGGTTTGGAAAAATGTGAAAATAGTATTAACTTTGCAAAACCGAGGGGAGAGTCTTTTCCGTCGGGAATAGAATCAGCCGCAATAGCTCAGTTGGTAGAGCATTTCATTCGTAACGAAAAGGTCATGGGTTCGAGTCCCATTCGCGGCTCTTGGAAAGGAATCGGAAGATTCCTTTTTTTGTTTGGAATATAAAAGGGCGATTGAAACCGAAATTTCAATCGCCCTGACTCTTTTATTGGAAAATCCTTCTCTCCTGTTGCTGACATGTATCGGTCAGGAGAGTGTGGAGATGCTTACTTATTGCAGCTGCATCCGCAACCGGCTTTGCTCTTCACCTGCTGCTTGAAAGCTTCAAACTGGCTTGCAAATTCAGCAAACAAAGGATTCTCCGCGTTTTTCTTGATAACATGGTGCATGAATCGCATAGCGAGGACAAACTCCTTGGCGTGTTTATCCTTGGCAAAACCGAGCTGTTTTGCGTTCTCTACCATAGCGGCGATGTCATGATGACCGCCGAAGTTAAAGTTCAACACCTCAGCCATTTTACCGTCTTTTGCTTCGATCATGTTGAAATAATAAGATTTCTTTTCTTTTTCCATAATAATTTTGTTTTAGAGTTCGGACGACCGGGGAATGTTTTTCTCCGTCGTTCAATAATAAAACAACCTGACCTATATTTCAGATTTTAAAAGAAACTTAAAGAAGACCAAAGGAATTAAAATGTGACGGCCATGCGGAGCAGGGGAAAAGCAGGAGATTCTTAATTTTTCAGAGTTACTAAC
>JAIDPP010000304.1 GCA_029062725.1 Muribaculaceae bacterium
CCCTAATTTAATAAAAAATTATGATATTGCAAAAAGATTTTTAATACAACCCAATCGCGATTCTGACCGTTATAAGAATATGGAAAAAAAACAAAAAAATATAAAAGAAGGGAAAAAGATATTCACCGACATCCTCAAGACCTTGATTCCCTTGGGTATATCGGCAGCGCTAATAGTCTGGATGAGCCATAAGCTCAACTTCAGGCAGATATGGCATATAATCTCCCATGACGTGGATTACTGGTGGTTGCTGCTGGTAATGGTCGTCACGACACCCTCATATTCGATCAGAGGAATACGCTGGGGATATCAACTCCGGGCGGCCGGGATACCAAGAATGCCCGTAGCGGCCGAAAGCGTCTCTATCTTTTCGGCTTACGCGATAAATCTGATCATTCCATATCTTGGAGAGGCATGGAGATGCGTATATGTGGCACGGAGGGAGAAGGCAAAACTATCTACCGTAATAGGCACGGACATTGCTGATCGCGGTTCAGATTTCGTTATGATATGTATCCTTCTTGTAGTGGCGTTAATTGTGGCAAATCCTGCCTTAACACAGTTTTTTGACAAATACGCTGTCGGGCGTGAGATTGAATCTATTCTGCGCCGGTGGGAACTCTGGACCGGATTTCTGGCTGCTGCGGTCATTTTCATAGTTTGTGACCTTAAATTCAAAAACCGGGGATTCTTCCGCACCCTCAACACTAATGTCAACCGTATGTGGCAGGGATTCAAGGTAATTTTCACGATGCAGGGACGCTGGACATACGTATTCCTGACCATCGCGATCTGGGTATGCTATTTCCTGAAGATATATCTCTGCTTCTTCGCCTTCCCCTTTACACGAGAACTCGTCAATAACCCGCACTACGCATTAGGGTTCCTCCCCGGCATAGTGGCCTTCGTTTTCGGATCTTTCAGCATGGGAATCCCGAGTAACGGAGGTCTGGGTCCCTGGAACATTGCGGTTATGTATGCGCTGATGCTCTATGGCATAGGACATACCGACGCAGCTGCATTCTCGCTCGTGGCATGGAGCACTCAGACCTTTATGACAATCATTCTCGGTGTTTACTCCATGTTCTATATTGCTGCAACACGCCACAGAGAAAGTGAAAAAGGAAAAGAAGTGACAAAACAGACTACCGCTTCAGCAAAATGAACTTTTTCATGGGTCTTGAGTGTTATAATAGTGTATAATATTTATTTTCAGCATGCAAAACGACATCGGAAATGTCGATTGGCTGAACTGATGAAAAACACAACTATTGAAAAACACAAAACACTTCAAGATTTATGAAAAAGCTCTTTACCCTCCTCTTTATAATATTGTCTGTCGGGCTGCTCGTGTCGTGCAGCAATTCGGAGGATGTAGTCTCTCCTCAGACCAATCAGATCAAAGTGACATTTGAAAACGTAGCGGTTGTTGACGGGGTCGTATATACAACCCGCACCTACCCGCTTGAGATTGAATCGATAGCGTTAAACGCCAAAGATGGTAGCACTAAGGCCATTTCCGAGGCAAAGTACAGTATTGACTCTGAAACATCGACAATATCTCATTTCACCCCTTTCAGCGGACGTATCAACACTACCGATCTTACCGCCGGAAGCCACACTCTGGAGCTTTCCTTTGAGCTTCTGCAGAACGATAACTCTTCAGTGCCGGAGGATATTCTTTATGCAATAGAGGTTGTCCCGAGTATCGCGGATCTTCCGAACGACGCAGAACTCGGGACTTACACAAGGATTTTCAGACAGTAAATTACAATTCCGTAAAAATACCGGAGGAAGATCTAAAGGTTATATCCGGCCTCTTCGATTAAATGGCGGTCTTCGGCGGCTTTCGAACCCAAAGTTGTGAGAAGATCGCCGATTATCGCTCCATTTACCCCTATGCGCATAGCCTTAAGCTGCGTCTCGCGGCTGAGACGCTGACGGCCGCCGGCAAATCTCAATTCGGCTCGCGGATTGACAAAGCGGAAGATAGCCACTGTCAGCAATATCTCCTCCTCGCTTATGGGAGGGGTGTTTTCAAGTGGTGTTCCCGGGATCGGGCAAAGGATATTTATAGGGATTGAATCCGGATTTACGGACCGAAGTATAAATGCGAACTCAATCCGCTGATCTCTCGACTCTCCCATTCCGATGATTCCTCCCGAGCAAATCTCCATTCCTGCCTCGCGGGCATAGCCAATCGTGCGGATTTTATCTTCGATGGTATGAGTAGAGCATAGTTCCGGAAAATAGGAAGGAGCCGTCTCAAGATTGCAATGGTAACGACCTACGCCTGACGCCCTAAGCCTAAACATCTCCTCGCGGTTGAGCAGCCCGAGTGAGGCACATAAATCAAGTTCGGTTTCGCACCCGAGCAATCGGTATTCATCGCATACTTTTTCGAGAGCCGCGCCGGTCACTGCACGCCCGCTGGCCACCAAGGAATAACGCTTCACGCCCTCTTTCTCAGCTATCCTCGCCCCTTCCAATGCTGTGGCGGGAGAGATGATTCCGTGCACGTCGGAGTCGGTATGGTAATGACCGGACTGAGCACACCATTTGCAGTCTTCCGAACATCGGCCGGCCCGCGCATTGATGATACTGCACGGGGAGAATACCGGTTTTCCGTAATGACGGGTGATCTCTTCCGCCGCACGATAAAGTGCCTCTCGATCCGGCTGGTTGGCAAGCCATATCGCCTCTTCGGAAACTATTTCATCCCCTGATAGGACTTTCTCCTTCAATTCCTCTATTGTCATCTTTCAGAAGTTACGGATTCAGAAATACAAAGCTCTCCCTGCTGATTATAGACATTTATGCGAAGCGAACGGCCCAGGCTCCTGGCAAGATTCACATAGCCGCTCTTCGGACCGACAAGAAGATCGCGGTAGCTGGCACGGATCTCATCTGTCATACCCGAAACGTCCGGAAGGTTCTGGGAGATAAGGCCGATTACGAACTGCCCTTGATCATCTATATCAAATTTATTCCAGGTCATGCCGTTGCCCATATAAACGGGAAGACCTCCTGAAATCTCTTTTACAATATTGTTATCCTCCTTTGTGCGCGCCATCCCTTCGTCAGGAAAAGCGGCGATTGCCGTAAGGGCAAGGAATATACCACAAATGATTTTTTTCATAACTTTACTTCTTTTGGGGTTCTATCAAGGCTGGCATAAAGCCCCCTGACATTTCTTATCCCGGACCAGCTTTTTCACGAGTCCGTAATGATGATATGACTATCAAAAATAAATCCGAAAGTGACGCACCTGCACCACTTCCGGATAGTTAGACTCCTTTAAAGGCAGAAAGTTTATTTTTTACAATTCTTTCTTCCCTTTTTCGATCTCCTTTTCTCCCTTTCGGATTTCGCGCAATCCCTTATGGATGCGGCAAAGTTTGTGCATAGCGGTAGCCATCAAAGTAATGGCAGCAACATGAAGAACTACATTCAGGCACAACGGAAGGCGATCTTCTTTTCTGATAGGGCATTTTTTCATAATATATTAAATTAAGTGGGGTTTCGTTCTATTATTGAAGGATTCTTAGACCTTCAATATTAAAACCCCCGAATACCCTTTATTGTTTTCTCAGACCCACAATTTAGCCTCCTTGGCTTTTACCGCACACCGATTCCTCCGGACAATGAATCGTATCAGCGAATAATTGAGAGAGCCGTGGTATATTTTGCCAAATTGTTAGCCTTAGAAATCGCTTTCCATGCCTTCCGGCCTATCTCGGCTTCAGAATATTCCCAGAAGGGCTTTATTTTGGAGAGCACCTGATGGTCGCCGTTAAGAACGGAGGAATAGTGGTCGAAAAGTCGGTCGTGGAATTTCATCATAGTGTCGAGTCGCCGTTTCTCATCCCATTCCTTCCCCTCCCGGACTTCCGTCACGAGGGACGGGCGGCCAAGGACTCCTCGGCCTGTCATTACCCCCGACATTGTGGGAAATCTCCCGATAATATCCTGAAAATCTTCCGGAACCTTTAGCTCTCCGTTGAAAACCACAGGATTATCGCTTGCAGCCAGAAAAGACAAAAACTGATCTAAATGCAGCTCGCCCCCGTATTGTTCCTTGGCCACGCGTGGATGCACAGCCACATGCTCCAACTTCATGCTGTTTAGTATATCGATTATCCCTCTCCATTCTTCAGGCTCCGAAAATCCGAGACGCATCTTCAGTGAGAAGGCCACATCCGGATAGTGAGAAAGAAGCTCCGGTATTTTGGAAAATTCCTCCACATTTCTTACGAATGCCGCTCCTCGTCCACGGGCGGTTTGAAGCGGAAACGGACAGCCGGTATTGAGATCAATTCGCTTGGTCCCCCGATCGGCAAGTCCTGCCACAAGCGGCTCAAGTTCCTCCAT
>JAIDPP010000305.1 GCA_029062725.1 Muribaculaceae bacterium
ATCTTGCACCGCTCGTAGATCAGGAGGCTCTTGCCGATTTCCGCAAACGTGCGCTAAACCCGGATGCTCCGGTAGCTCGCGGTATGGCCGAAAACCCCGATGTATTCTTCCAGCATCGCGAGGCTTGCAACGCATACTACAACGCTCTCCCGGAAATCGTCGAGGGCTATATCAACGAAATTAACAAGATCACAGGCCGCAATTACGGTCTCTTCGATTACTACGGTGATCCCGAGGCTGACCGCGTGATAATCGCTATGGGTTCCGTGACGGAATGTATCAAGGAGACTATCGATCATCTCCGTGAGAAAGGTGAGAAGGTGGGTCTCGTTTCCGTACATCTTTATCGTCCATTCTCCGCAAAGCATTTCCTTTCTGCTGTTCCGGTATCGGCTAAGCGCATCGCAGTGCTCGACCGCACAAAAGAGCCCGGCGCCAACGGCGAGCCTCTTTATCTTGATGTTAAGGATTGCTTCTATGGTAAGGAGAATGCTCCGGTTATCGTTGGCGGCCGCTACGGTCTTTCTTCCAAGGATACTACTCCTGCGCAGATCCTTGAAGTGTTCGATAATCTCTCGCTTCCCGAGCCTAAGAACCACTTCACCATCGGTATTGTCGATGACGTTACCTTCCATTCCCTCCCCGTAATTCCGGAGATCAACGTGGCTGAGCCCGGTCTCTTCCAGGCAAAGTTTTATGGCCTCGGAGCTGACGGTACGGTTGGCGCCAACAAGAACTCCGTGAAGATCATCGGCGACAACACCGACAAGTATTGTCAGGCTTATTTCTCCTACGACTCGAAGAAATCAGGTGGTTTCACTTGCTCCCACCTCCGTTTCGGCGACAACCCGATCCGCTCCACATATCTTGTGAATACTCCTAACTTCGTGGCGTGCCACGTTCAGGCTTACCTTCACATGTATGACGTGCTCCGTGGTCTTCAGCCCAACGGAACGTTCCTGCTCAACACCATCTGGGAGGGAGAGGAACTTGCCAAGAACCTTCCCAACAAGGTGAAGCGTTATCTTGCCAAGAACAATATCACTCTCTATTATATCAATGCTTCCAAGATCGCTCAGGAGATCGGTCTTGGCAACCGCACCAACACTATCCTCCAGAGTGCATTCTTCCGCATCACCGAGGTGATTCCCGTTGACCTCGCCATCGAGCAGATGAAGAAATTCATCGTGAAGTCTTACGGCAAGAAGGGTGAGAATATCGTCAACATGAACTATGCGGCTGTTGACCGTGGTGGTGAATACTCGAAGCTTGATGTGGATCCGGCATGGGCAGAACTTGAGGATGACGCGGTTGTAGCTGATTCGGCTCCCGAATTTATCACGAATGTCGTTCGTCCGATCAACGCTCAGGACGGCGATCTTCTTCCCGTCAGCACCTTCGTTGACAACGCCGACGGCACCTGGCAGCAGGGCACCGCGGCTTACGAGAAGCGTGGTGTGGCGGCTTTCGTTCCGGAGTGGAATCCTGAAAACTGTATTCAGTGTAACAAATGTTCTTTCGTCTGTCCTCATGCCGCAATCCGTCCGTTCCTTCTCAATGCAGAGGAGATGGCGGCCGCTCCTTTCGGCGAGGATCACACTATTCCTGCTATTGGCAAGACAATGACCGGTCTCCGTTTCGTTCAGCAGGTTGACGTGCTCGACTGTCTCGGCTGCGGCAACTGTGCCGACGTATGCCCGGGTAAGAAGGGTAACAAGGCTCTCACAATGGTTCACACTGAAAGCCAGCTCAACCAGCAGAAGAACTGGGATTACTGCGTAGAACACGTTTCTAACAAGAAGGATCTTGTTGACGTTAAGCTGAATGCCAAGAACAGTCAGTTCGCACAGCCTCTTTTCGAGTTCTCGGGTGCTTGCTCCGGCTGTGGTGAGACTCCTTATGTGAAACTTATCACCCAGCTCTTCGGGGACCATCAGCAGGTAGCTAACGCTACCGGATGTAGCTCAATCTACTCCGGGTCCGTCCCTTCCACTCCTTATACCACCGACAACGAGGGTCATGGTCCGGCATGGGCAAACTCCCTCTTCGAGGACTTCTGCGAGTTCGGTCTCGGTATGTATATCGGTTACGAGAAGATGCGTGCGCGTGTGGAGGATCTCGTTAAGAAATCCCTCACTTGCGACTGCTGCACGCCTGAACTTAAGGCTGCGGCTCAGAACTGGCTCGACAACAAGGATAGTGATGATTCCCGCAAATATGCGGAGGCTCTTGCCGAGGAGGCTAAGAAGGGCGACTGCGACATCTGCAAGGGTATCGCTGCTCTCGAGCACTATCTGACAAAGCGTAGCCAATGGATCATCGGCGGTGACGGCGCCAGCTACGATATCGGTTTCGGCGGCCTTGACCATGTGATCGCTTCAGGCAAGAATGTCAATATCCTTGTACTCGATACGGAGGTTTATTCCAACACAGGCGGTCAGTCATCGAAATCTACTCCTATCGGCGCAATCGCCAAGTTTGCCGCCGCAGGAAAGAGAATCCGCAAGAAGGATCTCGGAATGATCGCTACCACTTATGGCTATGTATATGTCGCTCAGGTGGCTATGGGCGCTGATAACGCCCAGACCCTTAAGGCTATCCGCGAAGCTGAGGCTTACGACGGTCCTTCTCTGGTAATCGCTTACTCTCCCTGTATCAATCATGGTATCAAGAAAGGTATGGGCAAGGCACAGCAGGAGGAGAAGGATGCCGTTGACTGCGGCTACTGGCACCTCTGGCGTTATAATCCCGCTCTCGAAGAGGAGGGTAAGAATCCGTTCACTCTCGACAGCAAGGAGCCGGATTGGAGCAAATTCGAGGATTATCTCAAGGGTGAGGTTCGTTTTGCATCGCTGGTAAAAATGTATCCCGAACAGGCTCAGGAACTCTTCGACGCATGCAAGGCAAACGCTATGTGGCGCTACAACAACTACAAGCGTCTGGCAGCCCAGGACTGGGGTAAAGACCCTGAACTTTCTCCCGAGGAGATCGCGCTGCGCAAGTAATCCCGGTGATATCAGATATTTAAATCGATATTTTTGATTATAGACGACGGTGTGTCAAAATTCCAAATTTTGACACACCGTCATGTTTTTATCAGAATGGTATGAGTGCTTTATTTTTATCATGGCTGTTATCGCAGTTTGGAGAAATTTTCGTAACTTTGCAGAATAATATTGAAGGTGTTTAAGTAAACAGTTTCGTATTCCCACGGGAATTTTAGACTCTAAAAAAGAAAATCTAAGGCATTATGCTTGAAAAAATAGAGAAACTTAAAGAAGAGATTTCCGGAGTAATCGCCGGCTCCCTTGAGGAGGTGGAGCAGCTTCGCATCAAATATCTCAGTAAGAAGGGAAGTATCTCCGCGTTGATGGCAGACTTCCGCAATGTGCCTGCCGAACAGAAAAAGGAAGTGGGTCAAAAGGTCAACGAGCTTAAAACTATGGTGACCGAGAAGATCGCAGCCCTGAGAGAGTCGTTCGCTCTTAACGGCGACCGAGAACTTGAGGAGCTTGATCTTACGCGCACGGAGACTCCCATGGAACTTGGCACTCGTCACCCTCTTTCCATCGTAAAGAACGAGATATTACGTATCTTCGAAGGGATGGGCTTCACTATTGCCGAGGGTCCTGAGATCGAAGATGACTGGCATGTGTTTGAATCGCTGAATTTCGCGCCGGATCATCCGGCTCGCGATATGCAGGACACATTCTTTATCTCGCGCAATCCGGCAGATATCCTTCTGCGCACTCATACCTCTTCGGTTCAGACACGCGTGATGGAGAAAACTCAACCGCCGATCCGCATCGTCTGCCCGGGAAGGGTATATCGCAACGAGGCTATTTCTGCGCGCGCGCATTGCTTCTTCCATCAGGTGGAAGGTCTCTATATCGATAAGAACGTCTCATTCGCTGACCTGAAGCAGGTGCTTCTCGGTTTTGCCCGTCAGATGTTCGGCCCGGAGACAAAGATCCGGCTTCGTCCCTCTTATTTTCCATTCACGGAGCCGTCGGCTGAAATGGATATCAGCTGCGACATCTGCGGAGGCAAAGGGTGCGCATTCTGCAAATGGACGGGTTGGGTAGAAATTCTCGGCTGCGGTATGGTGGATCCCAATGTGCTTAAAGCCTGCGGAATCGATCCTGAGATCTATAGTGGTTATGCATTCGGAATGGGTATAGAGCGTATAACCAACCTGAAATATAAGGTTAAGGATCTCCGTATGTTCAGCGAGAATGATGTGCGCTTCCTTCGTGAATTTGAAGCCGCCAATTAAGATATGACAATCAAGGAAAGATATGCGGGTGTCATCTCCATTTTTCAGGAGGTGATGCCCGATCCTAAAACGGAGTTGCAGTATGAC
>JAIDPP010000306.1 GCA_029062725.1 Muribaculaceae bacterium
GATTCAAACATGGTGTCGTTTGTTTTAATGTTTTCTATGGAAATATTTGCATCCCTTAAATCAGTCAGCGGAAAAGGATAAAAAGCGTCACTCCCGATGAGATGCAAAGCAGAATGAAAGCTATCATCTCCATCCGGGTAAATAGACGCCTTTGTGTGGGATAATTATCACGACGGGCTTTGATATAGAATCCCGTGCCCAATAAATAGAAGAGAGAGGTCATGAAGAGGAGTTGCAGGCCGCCTGCGTACGCCATCCATAAACAGAAAAGAATCGTTACCGCTGCAAGCAGTCTTACCTTAAAATCAGGAGCTACTTTGAACAGGAACATTCCGGTCACAAGGTAACACGGGATAATCATCAGTCCTGTTATATGGAGAGCCGCCAGATACACGTCGTCGGCCATTGCAACCAAAATCAGAAAAAGCATCATGACTATGCTGGAGGCCATCAGACCGAAAGTAGGCATCCCCTGACGGTTGACTCTCTTAAAGACAGGAGGGAGAATCTTGACTACCGCAGCCTCGTATGGTACCTGAGCAACGACAAGCGTCCAGGAAACCCATCCTCCCAAAAGGGAGATGATGATAGCCGTGATTACAGTCCAATAAGCCCATGTTCCGCACACATCCTTTAGTACGTATGCGATAGAAGGATTTGGAAGACCGGCCAGTCGAGCTCGGCCCATAAGTCCGAAGCACAGCAGCGCGACTGCAAGATACAGCACCAGAGATATCAGGAATCCCACAATTCCGGCTTTCCCGACATCCGAACTGTTCCTGGCTCTCGCCGACATCATCACCGCACCCTCGACGCCGAAAAAGCAGAAAAGTGTAATCATCATCGTTGATTTAATTTGTTCTCCAGGAGAACCTATCAACAAGATATTTCCCCAAATATCCGCGCTGAAGATGTCGTAACGAAAATAGAGAACGAATACCCCTATTATGAAAAGGATCATCGTGACCTTTATCACCGCCAAAAGAGTATTAATGAATTTAGCGGTCTTAATGCCGGTAGCGACAATAAAGAACATGATCCAGATAAGCACCGTTCCGAATAATACAGTAAGCCACCCGTGTTTAAGGAATATGGGGAAGATTGCTCCAACCGAATCGTTAAGCATGACCGCGTAGGCTACATTGGAGAAGGCCGTGCATAACCAATAACCCCACGCGATATTGAAACCTGCATATTTGCCGAAGCCGGCGAGCGCGTATTGGTATATACCCGCATTATACTGGGGAAAATGGGTACTTAGCCATTTGAATGCCATTACTAAAGGCAGTATGCCAGCTCCAGTAATTATCCATGCCCAGAAAACGGCTCCTGGTGCGGCTGAAGCTGCCATATTTTGAGGTAGGTTGAATATACCCAGCCCTACTACAAGGCCGAATACAAGAGCAGTAAGCCCCCAGAACCCTAAACGTCCACTTGAAAGCATCTTTCCTTTTCTTCTTATTTACCCGGATTTTTCCCTTTAGTTCCACACTTGCAGAACCTCCCTTCTCCCTCCTTCCTTCACCAAATACTCCTACTGATAAAATATTTAAAAAGTAGCTGCGAATAATTAATGAACAGATAAAACGAAGTTATTTTTGAGCAGATTTTGCTGCGGAATGAAGGAGCATACTCTCGTATGGGACTGAATGACAAAGCAAAATATGCCAAAAAGAACGAGTTTTAGCGTTCAAGATATTCCCAATTACTTTGTTTAACATATATCGATTAATTATTCGTAGCTACTTAGTATGATAAAAGAAGGTACATCAAGGTTTAAATGATGGGAGTAGGGA
>JAIDPP010000307.1 GCA_029062725.1 Muribaculaceae bacterium
CCCTTATACCTTACTACACATTCCGTAAAACCGGCTTGAAAGATATGATACCCTCACAGCTGGAAGTATGGATGGTACTCGGAGGGGAGATGGAAGACGGTTCTTTCAACCGGACTGTCTATATATCATACGACAACGGCGTAAACTGGCGCAAGGGGGATGAAATGCTTCAGCTCCCCGGTGTTATTCCGGCAATGACGGAGTGTGACAACATAGTGATGGATACGATGAAGGAAACCAATCTATCGGATGCCTGGACTGTGGTTTCCGACGGAGCGGCACGAGTGAAATGGTCGGTCGATGGCGACCTCCTATCGTGGGAATGTCCCTACATTTACCTAATCGGAGGTTTTGACAGCCGAAACGCGCTCTACAACACAATATGGCGTGGCGCCCTCAACCGTCTGCAGTCGGCACCAATCATATAAAAGACCTCAACGAAAGTTTAATCATCCCTACTCCTCAAACATACAAAGAACTTGAAAATAAAGATAATATCCCTCCTGATAGTCCTGACGGCCTTTTTAGCACCGGCTCAGGAAGACTATAGATTCGATATCGGAGGAGGCGTCGGCATGACCGGCTATTTAGGAGATGCCAATACGGCCAACCTTTGGAGCCGTCCCGGCTTCGACGCCGAACTCCTCTTCAGGTATCTTCCCAACCCGCGATGGGGCATCAAGACGAATTTCTATATCGGCTCGCTCAGCGGGGATTCCTCGAAGATGACCAATGTGTTTCCCGAGGGCAACACATTTAAGTTCTCCACGACTTTCTTCGAGTTGGGAGAGATGGCAGAGTTCAATTTCTTTAATTACGGCATGGGCGAAACATACCGTAAATTGAAGAGGTTCACTCCCTACATCGCTGCAGGCCTCGGCGTCACAGCGTGGTCAACGGAAGGGAAATTCGGAGCCGCACTCACTATCCCACTCGGGGTCGGCGCCAAGTACAAACTCTCCGAACGTTGGAATCTCGGTTTCGAGTTTCTGATGAAAAAGACATTCACCGACCGTCTCGACGGTCCTCAGCTCGATGATCCTCTCGGAATCAAGAGCTCCTTTATGAAAAACACCGACTGGTATTCCACCATGTCGGTGACAATCAGCTATGAGTTCAGCAAACGCTGTGCCACATGCAACTATAAGGACTGACCAAATGGATGATATAAAAGAGATAACAGAACGCCTCGACATGGACCGTCTTCCGGTTCATGTGGCCATCATCATGGACGGCAACGGTCGCTGGGCCCGCAAACGCGCCATGCTTCGAACCGAAGGCCATGCCGAAGGTGTCAACAGTGTAAACCGCATCACGCGCCTTGCTTCAGACTTAGGGATACGCTTCCTTACACTCTACGCGTTCTCTACGGAAAACTGGAAACGTCCACGTGAAGAGGTGGATGCCCTTATGCACCTTATCGGCTGGACTATCCGCAAGGAAACACCGGATCTGGTGAAAAACAATGTCCGCATCCATCTGCTCGGTGAAATCGACCGTCTTCCGGAGAGCGTGCGCAAAGATCTCGAGGAGGGACGCCGGGCCACATCCGGATGTACCGGTCTGAATCTTAACATCTGTCTTAGCTATTCATCCCGATGGGAGCTGACAAATGCCGCTCGTAAAATAGCCTCATTGGTGGAAAAAGGAGAATTTAAGCCGGAGGATATCACGGAGGATACCGTAGCATCAATGCTATCCACCAAGGGAATCCCTGATCCCGATCTCCTTATCCGCACCGGAGGAGAACACCGCATCAGCAATTTCCTTCTCTGGCAATGCGCCTATTCAGAGTTTTACTTCACTCCCGTGCTTTGGCCTGATTTTGACAACAAGGCTTTTGCCGAAGCCCTTGCCGACTATCAGAACAGGGAACGCCGGTTCGGCATGACATCCGATCAGGTAGCGGAAAAGACCTCCGAATCAACCGAATGACCGGTTTCACTCCCCATAAACGATACTAACGATTGATAACCGCCTTTAACAGAATATGAAACTTTTTCTGAAACATCTTCTCCTCTTGCTCGCCTTATCCTCCGCTGCGGCGGCCTCGGCTCTTGATATCACGCCGTTGCCCGAAGCTGTCGATACGGTGTATAATCCCGATATCATCTACACTCCTATCCCGCGGTCCTATGAAATCGCCGGTATAAAGGTCAACGGGATTCCCGAAGAGGAGCAATACCTCGTTATCGGATATTCAGGCCTTTCGGAAGGCGACCGGATAGATATTCCCGGCGATGCTGTGACGCAGGCCGTGAAAAGATTCTGGAAGCAAGGTCTATACTCCAAGGTGCAGGTGAATGTCGAGAAGATCGCGGGCGATAAGGTATGGCTCGTCATCGACCTCCGCAAGCAGCCCCGTATGTCGGAACTCCGTCTCGAGGGTATGAAGTCGGGGGAGAAGAAAGATCTCCAGCAGCGCCTCGGAATGGTGCCTGGTCAGCAACTCACCCCCAACATCATCGCTCAAGTGAAGAAAGTCACAGAGGATTTCTTCGAAAAGAAAGGATTCAAGAATGTACATGTGGCTGTAAAGGAGACTCCTGACCTGTCGAAAGAAAATGAGGTAATCCTCACCGTAGGAGTCAATAAGAACTCCAAGGTGAAGGTCCATAAGATCTATATCGACGGAAACGAAATGCTTTCAGACCGCAAGATCAAGAACGCGATGAAGAAGACCAATGAGAAGGGAGACCTTAT
>JAIDPP010000308.1 GCA_029062725.1 Muribaculaceae bacterium
ATTTGTCAATAATTGCATTGATATTTCAAAGCAGGATTGGGATGCGCATGAAATATCATGGGATTTCCAACGTAATGGGTTATTTTACATTGATGTGGATAAAGCAATGTCAATAGTTAACGACTACAGCGATATAACCGGTATTTGCATAGATATGGCTGCCCCGGAGCCGACAAAACTTGAATGGCTCGTAAGCATGAATAAGATGAACTGGGAAACCAAATTCATTCGGCTTCATGCTAATGAAGAGGAACTCAACAGGCTGTTTATCGAAATATATGGATTACAAGATGAACTCAATCCTCATGTTGACTATGAGGATATAACGATACTCCAACAAGGTGAAATATCGTTATATCGCCCGACACACGGAATCGAGTTTTATGGCGGTAAAGAAGAAGCTGCCAAATATGGAGAAGTGTTGGTGGATGAAGGTATTGTCATAGAGTCGCAATCCCGTATAGTATGGCAAGATGATGTATTAATCAAGCAACTCATCAGCTATATGGTGGGCGTTTGGATGGGTCGTTACCGCCTTGACCGCCCGGGATTGAATATCGCACATCCTGATCCGACTGAGGAAGAAATGGCTTCTTATCAGTATGGGCCGGATAATGCCACACTCGTTATTGACGATGATGCAATTATTCCTATTCTCCCCACCGGTGCGCCTTTCGAGGATAACCTCACGGAATATATAGCCAACTTCGTGCGCATAGCATGGGGAGAGGAATCGCAGACCGACAACCTCAACTTTATCGAGAAGTGCCTCGGCAAGAAGATTGAGGACTATGTGCAAAAAGACTTCTGGAAAGACCACAAGAAGATGTATCAGAACCGCCCGATCTATTGGCTCTTCTCATCGAAAAAAGGTGCTTTCAAAGCCTTAGTATATGTGCATCGTATGCACCCCTACACAGTGGAGCAGGTACGCACCCGCTATCTGCTGAAATATATGGACTGGCTGCGCTCCGAAGCACAGCGTCTTGAGATACGCGAAACTGACCTCACCACAGCCGAACGCCGCCGCCTCGACCGTCTCCGCTCCGACATCGAAGAGTGTGAGGAATACCACGAGCGTCTCCAAGTGGTAGCCGAACAAGCCATCCCCATCGACCTCGACAACGGCATCCCCGCCAACCACGCCCTCTTCGGCGACATAGTAACCAAACTGAAATAAAAAAACTCAGATATGACTGAAAAAGAACTCCAAACATACTTGCTACGCCGTTTTCCGAGAGAAGATGCATCTTGCGATTGGAAAGAAATGAAGAATCTAAAAAATTCATTTTCCAATGATCCGCATAAAGACGTTATATCGTATATTTCCGGCATTTCAAATATGGAAGGCGGACACCTCATTATCGGTGTCAAGGATGGCACATTAGATATTGTTGGGACTGATTTGTCAAAATTCAGTTTTGACAACACCTCTGTTATCTATAAAATGGTTGAGATGTGCCCAAATCTACCCTCGGAAGGATTATGCATTGAGGAGTTTGTGACTTCAGATACCCATAAGACAGTCTGGATAGTCAATATTCCCAAACATCTTCCTCGTCGCCCTGTGTTCGCTCACAAAAAGAAATGGCAACGAATAGGCGACTCTCTTGTAGAACTAACAGCAGAGCGTGAGAATATTATTCTAAACGAAGAGATTGTCCATTATGATTGGTCAGCAGAAATAGTTGAAGAGGCTACTCATTCCGACCTTGATGAAGAGGCCGTGAAGATGGCTTTGGAAGGATATTGTGAGCGATATGAAAAGAGAG
>JAIDPP010000309.1 GCA_029062725.1 Muribaculaceae bacterium
GTATAAGGGAAGCTCCTTTAAGTTTCGGGAATCCACCTTTCGAGAGAGAGATCCATAGTGAGCCGTCGAAAGCCCAGGTATCTTCTGATAGTGATCCGTCGGCCTTCTCGCCGCCGCAGAAGAATCCGACCGGGGAGGAGGTCCATTTATTGGCATGAACCACGAAATTCGAGTGTCCCGTAACGGGGAACTCCGAATCCACGGCCTGTTCCTTAAGGTTCTTTAGCGGGTACTGGGCATATATCATCCCGGAATTTCCTGATTTCAGTCCGATCACCGAGTCAGTATAACCCCCGATTATGCGTTGCCAGTCTTCTCCGGTGTCGTGCCAGGATGTGCCGTCGGAGGAGGTGAAGAGATTGCCGTCGGTGTCAAGTATATAAAGGGCGTCGTCGGCTGCCGCCATTGAGCGGATTTCGGGAATGAAAGGCAGGGAAATCTCTTTTTTTGTCCAGCTGTCTGAGTAGAGATCGTCGGAGGAGGATAATGTGATCGAGCCGTTGTTCTCTTCGATCAGGGAAATGGCCTTTCCGTCGAACTCCACTGTTTTCTGGTTTCTTGGAGAAGCCATTCTGGAGGGTAGCGATGTTAGTGCAGTCTCATTCCACACGAGAGAATCAGGCTCCTGCTGATGCACATTGACCTTGATCGTATATCTCTTTTTCATCTCCTCATTGGCCGTGGCTATTTCCAGCTGCACGTTACCCGTGAAATCTATGGAGTCGCCGGGATTCTTGATATAATCCACGGTGCCGTTTCTGGTAGTACCTCCCTCCATTATGATTGTAGCGGAGGTAATGGCCGAAGAGTAGGATATATTGGTGACGAGTTTGTCGATTTTAGAACCCTTAGGAAGGGAATCCGCATTAAAGATAACGCCTTTTTCGAGGTCGATGGAGAAAAACACCGAGTCGAGACGGGCCATGACGGAGGAGTTGGCTTTAAGGTTGAAGGCTGTAACGGCGACATTAGGAAGATAGACGATCGAAGCCGTCTCATCGACCTCTTCATCGCTTTTCTTGTTGCATGAAATGGAGCCGATGGCTAAAGCCGCCGACAGCAATCCGATGGGGACCGTTTTGATCATTTTATTTATTTTCAGCGTTCTGTTCATTCAGTTATTGGCCTTTTATCCCTTCCCGCTTTTGGAAATGCAGACTACTGTCGCCTCCGGTTTTGCGAGGGATGATGTTATTCAACTTGCAAAATTAGCATTTCTTTGGGAAATAGAGGGCAAAAGTCCGGAGGAAAATTAATTTTAAGGTAATTTAACTGTAAAATCACTTTAAAGTCTTTGTGCGCCGGAATATGAGAATCAGGTTTTTCCCTGCTCTTAGC
>JAIDPP010000031.1 GCA_029062725.1 Muribaculaceae bacterium
CCCAAGGATTTTCCACCCTACAGAATTGTGTATCATCATTGGCGCTCGCTTTGTGACCGACAGATAATGGCCAATCTGCTATATAACTTAGTAAAAGGGAAGAGAGCGGCAATGGGGAAGCCACACATTCAGTTGATAAAAGCAGATCAAGGCTACAGAGGAGTGGAGGGAAATATGAAAGAGCTCCATCCTCAACTGAGTCTTGAGACTGTCAAATCCAATTTCGGCACAACGGATTTCCTCCCTCTTGTTGGGCGATGGGTCGTTGAAAGAACAATCTCTTGGTTTACGGGCACACGCAGGATGATGAGAAATTATGAGAAGTATCTTCACACGGCGACCAATATGGCTGTTACCTGCATGGTTGCATTCATGTTGAGATACTTTCGGTAGTGGAAAGAATCATTGTAAGAAGGAACGAAAAAAAGGTATGCAGAATGAACTGCATGCCCACTATCCTTATGACCTTAATCCAAAAATAGCCATTACAAATTATAAAATGACCTTTTGTCCGGCGTCTTTTTGGTTCTTTTCTTCCATCTTTTCAGTCACAGCCGAAAGGCTGCTCCTTCAAAGATGAAAGAAAATACCCTAAAAATCCGCCGCTCGGACATTAAGAAATTTTAGTGGATGGAGCCTTAAAGAAACGGCACCTCAAAAGCTGGATATAATGCTCTTGAAGTGCCGTTTCTTATATTACGCTCGCTTACTAAATTAATTACTTTGACTGTTTCCGATGGATGGTGACGGATGTGGCTCCGAATCCATATTTCTGAAAAGAGGCATCCTGCACATCGCATTCAGGATATTCTTTAGATAGAAGGGCACGCACTTCCTTGCGCAACACTCCGTCACCTTTGCCGTGGATGAACACGATCTTCTGACCTAAACGTCGGATATGCTGATCCATTGTCTTTCTTACGGTGGAGAGCTGAAGCTGCAGCATTGCATAGTTATCCATGCCTGCAGTGGTATCGACCAATTCATGGATATGAAGGTCAACTTCCACCGGTTCAAGAAGTTTTGAAGGAGCGTTTGTTTGTTTCCTCCTCTTAGCTATAGGAGCTATGCGCGATCCGAACGCCTGTTGAAGCATGGAAGTGTCGAGTCGTGGCACATCTAAGTTTTTCCCGTCGCGCATAAGGGCAGTTTCTACAACAGGAGTCTCGAAATAGACCCCGGGTTTGTAAGAGGAAGACTTACGCAAAAACGTGGAATCAAAAGATATCTCGCGGTCGATTAGAGGTTGGCAATCGAAAAGACGGTCGATCTTGAAGGCAAAAGCCTGAAGTCTCAACAATGGAATAAGTTTAAAGTCCTCCCAGCTTAGAGTTGCGAAATCAAACGCCACGTTAGGTTCGATCGTACCTTTTGACACCAGAGTCCCCTCATCGACAGAAGTCCGGAATATGCAAAAAGAAAGATAATAGTTGGAATCATTGACCAAAGATATCGTGAAACGGCTTCTCTCCGGCAACTCCGGATTTGTAGGGACGACGGCCACTGCAAGCGAGAGAAGGTCGCCGTATAGGGTATCCGATTCTAAAGAATGATGACTTTCAATATGGGATAAAGATTCCGCATCGCACCATTTAAGACTTTCCATAGGATTATCTGCCGATGAATTTCTTCTTGTTGAAGAGGCTTTCAATCTTCAGGGAGATGACACCGAAAAGAGCCTCGCCGAAAATAGATGAATTCATTTTCGATGTTCCGAGCTGACGGTTAACGAACACAATCGGGACCTCCACAATTCTGAACTTCAGGAAATGGGTCTTAAATTTCATCTCTATCTGAAAAGCATACCCTTTGAACTTTATGTTGTCAAGATTTATGGCCTCCAAAACCTTCCTGTTATAGCATACAAAACCTGCTGTGGAATCACGTAGCTTCATGCCCGTCACCAGACGTACGTATGCGGAAGCGAAATATGACATGAGCACGCGGCCCATCGGCCAGTTGACGACGTTCACTCCTGACACATATCTTGAACCTATAGCCATATCGGCATGGTTCTCTTTGCACTCCTTATAAAGACGGGGCAAATCCTCCGGATTATGGGAGAAATCGGCATCCATCTCTATGATATAGTCGTAACCCTTATCGAGTGCCCATTTGAAACCGTGGATATAGGCGGTGCCGAGCCCGAGTTTTCCAGATCGACATTCCATAAATACACGACCGGAATATTGGGT
This sequence comes from Muribaculaceae bacterium, assembly GCA_029062725.1. Classification (GTDB taxonomy): domain Bacteria; phylum Bacteroidota; class Bacteroidia; order Bacteroidales; family Muribaculaceae; genus Lepagella. The sequence goes on from JAIDPP010000031.1 coordinate 2,196, forward strand.
CATCTTTTCGCGCACCGCGTCCTGCGTACCATCGGGAGAGGCGTCGTCGATCACAAGAAGATCGAAACGGTCGGGAAGCCTCATAACGGCATCTATTATATTGGAGATATTCTCTAT
>JAIDPP010000310.1 GCA_029062725.1 Muribaculaceae bacterium
AAACAACCTCAAGTTATTAACTTTGAGACGTGCAAAAACAAAAATCTTAAAATTTGTTTACACCATGGAAAGAACTTTGGTTATCCTGAAACCCTCGGCAATCGAACGTTCCCTTGTCGGCGAAGTGGTGAAAAGAATAGAGCAGAAAGGGCTTATCATCTGCGGAATGAAGATGATGCAGCTTGATGAAAAAATACTTCGCGAACACTACGCTCACCTTGTCGAGAAGCCTTTCTTCCCGATGCTTGTAGCTTCGATGACTGTTTGTCCCGTTATCGTTATGTGTCTTGAAGGTAAGGATGTTGTTGAGGTTTTCCGCAGCATGACAGGATCTACCAATGGTCGCAAGGCCGCTCCCGGCACTCTCCGCGGAGACTTCTGCGTCAGCGGTCAGCAGAATATCGTTCACGCAAGTGACTCGGTTGAAAACGCTAAAATTGAGATTGCCCGCTTCTTTAAACCCGATGAGCTTTTCGATTTCAAACCGCGCAATATCCGATCGATCTACGCAGACGATGAAATCTGATTTACTTTAACGAGACGAAAAAAACAATCAAACCAATGAATTGTAAAAAGATATTCAGTACCCTCCTCCTCGCTGCATTGACAATGAGTGGAGTGTCTGCCCAGACAATTACCTCCAAAGCGGCTCACAATAACGCCCATAAGCAACTTCTCGCCAAAGTTGCCGAAAGCAAGGATCAGATCAAGCTGGTTGACAAAAACACTTATATCGACCTTATGGATGACATGGAGCCGGAGATTGATATCTTCACCGAAGGATGGAACTCCAGAAGCGTCAACCCTTTCAAAGAGGCTGATGTTCCCTCCTCAAAAGTAATCGACGTGACAGGTTATTACATGCCCTGCCCCGGTAAAGTTACATCCAACTACGGTTACCGCGCTAAATTCGGCCGAATGCATAAGGGTGTCGATCTCGCAATCAGATCTAACGATACTATCTACGCCGCTTTCGACGGAAAAGTTCGTCTTACCAACTATGAGGCGAAAGGATACGGCAACTATGTTATCCTCCGTCACCCCAACGGCCTCGAGACCGTTTACGGACACCTCAACCGTCATCTCGTTAAACCGGATCAGACTGTAAAAGCCGGTGATCCCATCGGACTCGGCGGAAGCACAGGAAGAAGCACAGGTCCTCATCTTCATTTTGAAACCCGATTCATGGGGTATGCTATCAATCCGAGCGCGATCTTCGATTTCGCCAACCATACTACGCATACCGATACCTATACTTTCTCAAAATCAACTTACACACAGCCTCGTAATTTCGCTCCCAAGAAGTCGAATTCTGAAACTGTCAACCCTTACCGTCAGGCTACCGAAGTTGCTTCCACTTATACTGTAAAGAGTGGCGACACAGTAGCGGCAATTGCGAGAAAATACGGTATGTCGGCCACTACTCTGCGTCGTCTCAACAATATGTCGAAGACCGATGCGATCAAAGCCGGTCAGGTGCTCAAATTAAAATGATCCTATCAACTTAGCTTTTTCATATATTATTGATATAAAAGGGATTTCCAATGGAAATCCCTTTTATCTTGCCTTGAAATAAGCCTTAAACGGTTGTAAAATTCGTAACAACTTTATTATCGCTTTCAGTTTATCTCGTTAACTGTCATTTTCAGGCGTGTAAGATTTTCGAGAAGTTCCCCGGCCTCAGAAAGGGGGAGCATGTTGGCGCCGTCGCTCTTCGCCTCAGAGGGTTTGCGGTGAGTTTCCATGAATATGCCGTCAGCACCAGCCGCTATCGAACTGTAGGCGATGGTTGAAATGAGTTCCGGGAGTCCTCCGCTGATCCCTTCTGAACGGTTAGGCTGTTGCAACGAATGAGTGATGTCCATAATTACCGGACATCCGCATGAACGCTTCATCAAAGGTATGCCACGCATATCAACTATAAGATCACCATACCCGAAGAAAGTTCCACGGTCAGTTACTGAGACTTCACTATTCCCTGACTCCCGAACTTTTTCGACAGCAAAACGCATTGATTCCGGAGCTAAAAACTGACCTTTCTTGATATTGACAAACTTTCCTGTCCGAGCGGCCGCAACCAAAAGGTCTGTCTGTCGGCATAGAAATGCCGGAATCTGAAGCACGTCAACATATTCGGCCGCTATCGTGGCCTCAGAAGCGCTGTGTATATCCGTAACGACAGGAATATTGAAGGTCTCCCCTACCTTACGAAGTATTCTGAGGGCTTTCTCGTCGCCAATCCCGGTGAAAGAGTCAATACGCGAGCGGTTCGCCTTTCGGTAGCTTCCCTTAAATATATAAGGAATATGAAGGTTTTGTGTTATCCGCATCATTTCTTCGGCTATATCCAAAGC
>JAIDPP010000311.1 GCA_029062725.1 Muribaculaceae bacterium
GATGAGAAAAATCAAAGGCCTCCATTTCTGGATCGATTCCTACGAGGCTCTCGACAAGCAGGTCGGCGAACTTGAACTCGCCATGGATTTCTTCAAGGAGGGACTCGTGGAGGAGGCCGATATCGACACGCAGTATGACAAGGTGCTAAAGGAGATCGAGAAACTCGAACTCCGCAATATGCTCCGCCGCGAGGAGGATAAACTCGGGGTCGTACTCAAGATAAACTCCGGAGCCGGCGGCACGGAGAGCCAGGACTGGGCCTCCATGCTTATGCGCCTCTACCTCCGCTATGCCGAACGCCACGGCTACAAGACCTCCATCGCCCAGCTTCTCGACGGCGACGAGGCCGGAATCAAATCCGTCACCATCAATATCGAGGGCGACTATGCCTACGGCTTCCTGAAAAGCGAGAACGGTGTCCACCGTCTGGTGCGCGTCTCCCCCTATAACGCCCAAGGTAAGCGTATGACCAGCTTCGCATCAGTATTCGTCACACCCCTTGTCGATGACACCATCGAAATAGAGGTCGAGACAGCGCGTATATCGTGGGACACATTCCGCTCCGGAGGAGCCGGCGGACAGAACGTCAACAAGGTGGAGTCGGGCGTGCGTCTCCGATATCAGTATAAAGACCCCTATACAGGCGAGGAGGAGGAGATCCTTATCGAAAACACCGAAACCCGCGACCAGCCCAAAAATAAAGAAAACGCGATGCGACAGCTGAAATCGATTCTTTACGACAAGGAGCTGCAGCACCGCATGGAGGAGCAGGCCAAGGTAGAGGCCGGCAAAAAGAAAATCGAATGGGGAAGCCAGATACGCAGCTATGTCTTTGACGACCGCCGCGTAAAAGACCACCGCACAAACCATCAGACCTCCGATGTCAACGGAGTAATGGACGGCGAAATCGACGATTTCATCAAGGCTTATCTGATGGAGTTCGCAGCCTCTGAACAATAGTCCTTGGGCTTATCCCCCTCATACAATGCAGGTCGCCTCTGAAGCAGGGTTTGTCGCCAAACACCGAGCAGGGGCGACACGTCATATCCAGCTGCACCGCATCCTCCTCTCTCTGGCCGCGTCCTAAGAAGCCGGTATAGGGATGTGTCGCACCCCAGACGCTTACCGTGCGCAGCCCTACGAGCGAGGCAAGGTGCATGTTGAATGAATCCATCGAGAGCATTACATCGCAATGACTCAGCAGGGAGAGTTCTCCGGCTATCCCCAGTCGTGCCGACGCCATGTTCACCACCGCGGGATATTTTCGCGCCATCTCGTCGATTGCCGCTTCCTCTTCCTTGCCGAAGCCGAACATAAAGATTTTCCGGTCAGGAAGGGAATTGAACTCCTCGATCACTTTCTCAAGCTGGTCGAGAGGATAGATCTTCCCGGGATGTTTGGCGAAGGGCGCAACGGCGAGCCAGTGTTCACCCGGAGCTTTAGGAGCCGTCACGGTCGCGAAATCCGCGGGATCCCCCTTCCCGGCTCCGAAGACGGACCGGAATGTATCGGGAGCATCGAGACCTGCCGCGCGGAACACGTCATCGTAGCGCTCCACAGTTGGCTTGAGCTGAACGAGCGTCTTATTCTTGCGACGGGTAAGCCGAGCCTTCTCGCGTCGCCCCTTGTCGATCTTTTCAGTGCCTACACCGCGCAGCCCGAAAAAGAGGCGCATGAGTTGCGTGCGCAATACGTCGTGAAGGTCTATGAAAAAGTCGATACCGTATTTCTTACTGAATTCGGAAACCAACCGCCACATCCCTGTCGGTCCCTTGTAGTCGGCCGTATCTATCCCTATCACGGTGAGGTTCTCCGGGGCGTTTACGAAAAGCGCTGCCGGATGCTTCCGCGTGAGGAAATAGAAGTTCCTGTCAGGATAGGCCCGGCAGACGTTATACACCCCGGGCAGAGTCATCGCGATATCTCCTAAAGCGGAAAACCGCGCTATGAGTATATGGCGCCAGTCGTTCCCTTTATTTCTTGGCATAAAGCACGGGGTTGGTGGCCGGATCGTTATACATCTTCATCTGGCGATATACCTTCATATACTTGCGTCCCGCCGCGATGTCGTCAAGCAGAGTATCTATAGCCTGCGAGAGATCTTCGCGCTGCTCGAGAAGCACGTCCAACTTCCCCTTGCATCGGGCGATATGCTCCGCATCGGCATCCTGACGCTCCGCCTGCTCGCGCATGTGCCATATCTTGAGGGCGAGGATCGAGAGGCGGTCGAGGGCCCAGGCCGGAGACTCGGTGTTGATGGTGGCATCGGAAGAAACCTCGACACCGGCATATTTGTTGCGAAACCAGCTGTCGATATCCTCCACCATGTCGGTGCGGACCTGATTGGAGCGGTCGATGCGCCGCTTGAGTTCGAGCGCCGCCACCGGGTCAATATCCGGATCGCGTATGATATCCTCTAAATGCCACTGCACGGCATCCACATAGTTCTTGGCGTAAAGGATGGCCTCGAAGCTCCCCTCCTCGTAGGGATTGGCGCAGGGGGTATCCACATTGTCATGCTTATGATAGTCGGCCACGGAGCGGTCGAAGATTTCGTTGCATTTGGCGGTGATGCTCATATCTGTATTTTTTGTTATATTGTTATTATTTCAAATAATTTTTATGAAGCTCTCCGGTCGGCTTCCACGCCTCTAACTTAACAAAAAAATCTGAAATCGCCAAATTTCAGATTCCTTACGCCTCAAAAGCCAATATGGCGAGAAAATTCAATGTCATTTATCGAGCAGCCGATGTTTCACCTGCATCCGCACCCACGTAGGCATTATTCCTACAAAGAAAATGGAAAAGCGGTTGAGCCAACCGTTGATATACTGCTTCTTCCCTTTCAACATCCTGTCAACGGCCTTTCGCACGAAACGTTCCGGTGTCATCAGCACCCGTATGTTGACAGCGAGCCGTTTCAAGTGTTCGGGAAGGCCGAAGAGGTCGGTGGCTATGCCGCCGGGACACGCCGCAGTGACTGTAACTCCCGAATCCCTCACTTCATAATGCAGGGCGCGGCTGAACACGCGGATGTAGGCTTTTGTGGCGGAATACATCGCGATTCCGGGCATCGGCATCCAGCACGACATAGACGACATGTTAAGAATCCTCCCTCTGCCACGTTTCGAGAAACGACGGGCGAAAAGAAGGCTCAGGGCTGTGACAGAACGCACATGAAGGTCGATGAAGCAGTCGATCCTCTCCGGCGCAGTCTCTTCGAGAAGGCGGAAGGAGAATATTCCCGCATTGTTTATTAAAAAGTCAGGCTCCAGTCTCTCGGCATCCACAAAGGCTGCTACCCTGTCGGCGGCATCCGGGGCGGTGAGGTCGCAGAAGAAGGGATATGTCTCCACCCCGTATTCCTCCCTTATCTTCCGGGCATAACTATCCAGTTCTTCCTGATTGCTTATCATCACGAGCCGGCAACCTCGCGAGGCGAGTTCGCGACAAAAACAGAGCCCTATCCCGCTGCTCGCTCCGGTGACGACGGCCAGCATCCCCTTTATATTCTTGCTCATTGCTGCCGGCTTTTTATTTTCTCTATCTCACGGCGGATCTTCTCCGGTAGCTCCCCGGCGCAATGCTTATGGCAGGCCATCTCGCGCGAATACATCCGGGCGATACAGTAGTTCACATGGTCACAGCCGCACTTATGCTTCTCGTCGTCACGCATACGGTTGACCATATCCGGCTCATTGAGCAAGGCGCGTCCCATCTGCACGAAATCGAATCCCTCGTCGTCAAGCACACGGTCGGCAGTCTCGCGGCCTACGACCCCGCCCACATATATAAGCGGCAGCGAGAGCTCACGGCGGAAGATCCGGGCATCGTCAAGGAAATAGAGGTCCCGGTAAGGCTCCTTGGGGATCATCATCCCTCCCGCCAACCTGACTCCATAACGGAGCCAGAGCTGCTTCATGTAGTAGGTCATCGAATAGATCGGCATCTCCCCGCGCATCACATACATCGGGGCCTTGCTAACGAAACCTCCGGAGAGGACGATTCCATGCACCCCGGCGCGCTCTATCTCGCGTGCTACGGTCAGGCAGTCGTCGATCTCGAGACCCCCCTTGAAACCGTCGCGCATGTTGGTCTTCACTATAACCCCCATATCGCTTCCGGCTGCCTTCAGACATTCCTCCAGACACATATTCATGAATTTCATCCTGTTGGAAAGCGGGCCGCCATATTCGTCACGCCGACGGTTGGTATAGGGGGAGAGGAACTGCGAGATTAGGTATCCGTGGCCGGCATGGACCTCCACGCAGTCGAATCCGGCGTCGCGCGCCGTACGCACGGCGTCGCCGAAATCTTTCGCTATCGAGCGAATCTCATCCTTGCGCAGGCCGCGCGCCCAGGTCGGTGAATAGAGGTTGAAGCCCGTAGAGGCGCCCACAGGAGTGCCGCCGGCAGTCTTGCGATGGGTCATGTTGCCGCAATGGCCTATCTGTATGGAGGCCTTCGCGCCACGCGCATGGATGCCGTCGGTAATCTCGCGGAGAGGCCCGACGATCTCGGGGCGTAGCCACAGCTGGGTATCGAACGACAAGGCCGAACGGCACACCCCGGCGTAGGCGAGAGTGGTCATGCCGACTCCCCCATCCGCCACGGAGAAATGGTAGTCGCGAAGCATCTCAGTCGGTCCGTTGTCGCGACCCATACCCTCGAAGGCGGCTGACCGGATGGTGCGGTTGCGCAGCTCGACGGGGCCGAGACGCCCCGGTGTGAAGAGTTTCATATCAGTTTGATTTCAATTGTCAGTAGATGAAGGGGATTAGATATTTTCTTCCCAGTCGGGCATATTCCTCTCCGAATTCCCCGATATATCTCTTATGGATCGAACGTGCGCGCGGAGCAAGGTTGGCGAAGGTCCAAATGGCAAAAGCCAGACCCCCGAGACTCCATGTCAGCACGGCATAGCCGCACCATTCCACGAACTCTCCGAAATAATTTCCCGAGGCCACATAGCGATACATTCCGCGACGGGGAATATAATGCCTGGTGTCGCCGGGACGCCGAAGCGAGCGGATCACATGGTCGGAATGGATATTGATACCCATACCGGTGAAGAATATGACGGTCCCGATGATAAACTGCGGAGTGGTCAGCCATTCGGGCGTATAAAGCCCGGCCGGCGCTACATGGAATAGCCAGCCTCCGATCATGTAGGCGTTGACGGTGTTGAAAGTAATCCCCATCAGGATTATGCTCAGCGGCATCTTCCCCTTCCCTTTCAGCAAGAAAGGAAAAACGAATGTGCGCTGCGTGTAGTGAAGCATGAAGACCCCCCCCATGACTGCCGGTGCTACCTCACTTCCGCGCTGACTGAATATCCACAGAAGGAGCATCGCCAGCCATGCCGGAGCCTCCATCAATATCCATCCCAAACGGTTGCCTACCGTCGGACCCCAACGGCGGTCGTACATCATGCCGTAGCCCGCCGTGACGAAGTGGAGGGCAAGGAAGACGATTACCGCCAGCCCTATCATAGTCCACACCACTCCGTAATATACCGATGTGCTGAATATATCTTCCATAATTCTCTTCAAAATTACAGAAAAGAGCCGAAACAACCAAACAAATTGGTCGTTTCGGCTCTCTTTTGGTCTTTTTATCTCATTATGGCGACTTCCGCCTTATTCCTGCCGCTCCTTACGGTATATATGCCGGATTTCACGCGCCGCCCATCCTTACCTTGCAGGTTCCAGACGGCACTTCCGTCAGCACCGGCCTTGAGCGAGGCTATCAAGGCTCCGTCGCTTCCGCTGACGGTGACCTCGGCATCCAGCGTCACCCCCCGCACGGTCAGGGCGCCGTTCCAGTCGGGAGAGATCTCGCGCGGCACCACAGATAGGGACGTCGCGCCCTCGGCTCCGTCGATGTCAGGCCATATCTCCACATAACCTTCATCCGTCGAGACCATCAGCGACCGGCTCTCCGGATTCCAGACCAGACCGTAACCGATGTCGGTAGGGAGGGAGGAATTGGCCGTCGTGTAATGGGCCACGACCCTCTTCCGGTCGGCAGAGATGCCCCATACTCCGGACCCTTCCGTAGTGACCCAGACACGCCCCGCATCATCCAGGCATACCCCCTGCGTCGGGATACGGCAGAGCGGATTGCCAAGGTAGTCGCCCTCTGTCAGGTCGAGCACACGCCCCTTGATCACGCCATCCTTTATCTCCGCCGATAGGTCGAGTTCGAAGAGCGTATAGAAATCGGCCAGCCAGAGAACCCCATTGGCAGGATCCTCGGCAAGCGCATAGCAGAAGCGGACGTCCCAGCGGCCTCCAAACTGATCCTCTATGAAGCAGAATCGCTCCACCTTATCGTCCGACGTGTCGGCAAGGGTTCCGTTATGGTTGAGGCGTATGAAGTTCTTATCTCCTCCCTCCGGGGTAAAGAGAAGGATCTTGTTTCTGTTGGAAGGATGAGTAAAGGCATAGCACTTCATGTTGGGAGTGCCGTTGCCTGTAAGGGGGATTTTTATGGTTCCGATTCCTGAAGCCTTCCCGGCATCATGAGACGCGATCACTTTCCGGCGCTCGGCCGCGGGCCAATACATGAGAGAAATGGCTGGATTCCCCTCCTTCTGGTCGTCATAGTCGGTATGGACAGTCCAGAGCGTGGCATCTGAATCGAATACGGGAGTAGAGCAGAGTGCGTATCCTCCCCAACGTGTCGAACTGCGGAATATCTCCTTGAAATTCGGGAAAGAGGAGAAGGGATCGGAAGGAGCGCTGAAATGCAGCGGCTCGGAGCCCGGGTCGGAAAGGTTCATGGCCGCCATCCCTCCGAAGGGGGAACCCAGCCATATATAGCGCCCGTCGGTCGGTTCCAACGACATCCCGACCGGATTCGCCATAGGGTATATCTCGCGGTTATGGCTGAAAATCTCGAAAAGCTCCGGATTTTCGGCGATGGAGCGGGGCACGTTGTATTCCGTCCCCGGAAGGCTCCACACTCCGTTCTTATACGTACTGAGCAGAGGCGGGAGCCTCTGAAGCATGGTGTTGAGAAGGAACGAGGTGCCGTAACTCACACCGATCGTACCGTATTCGGGAGAATAGGCAAGATGCGTGGAATGTGCCACTGCCGGCGCCGAGGGTCTGACCGCCTTCGAATCGTCTATCAGGAAGCATCCGTCGCCGAGGGTGGCGGGGGAGAATCGCCCGCGGTCGCAATAGGTCCAGCCTCCGGTCATATCCCATGAACCCATCAGGGAGATCTGGTGAGCCTTCCCGGTGGTGTCGGCGGTCCCGAGAGTTCTTATGAAATCCGGGGAATCCGGCCTTACAGAGTTCGACAGCTGGTTGACGGCACCTCCCGTGAATAGAAGCCAACCCTCCTTGTTGCGTACGAGGTTCTGCTCGAAAGTATTCATCAGCATGACATCCGTTCCTATCTCCGGCAGCCACAAGTCCTTGATATGCTTTCTGACCCATTTCCCGTCGGAGAAGATAGCGGCGTTAAGGGAGTAGGTGCCTGTGGCGAGCTTGTCGCCGATGTAAATGAATGATGTTCCGGCGCAGGGAAGGAAGATCTGCGGATTCCCCGGGGCATCGCCGTCAGGAATGGGGGTAAGGTCGGCTAATGACGCGGGATACTCCCGGGAACCGCCGTCGTAGAGGACGCCGTCAGACTGAATCACCGTCCGGGATCCGCATCGCGCGGCGCGTTCCACATCGGCTCCGAGGGAGACTCTTTTCAAGGTCTCTCCATTAAGGCCGTCAACCACCATATAGCCTCCCGCCGTGGCGAGCCATATCTGCGTGCCGCAGAGCGTCATGGAGTTGATTTTCGCCCAGCCGGGACGGTCGCTGTCGAGCAGGACGTTATTATGTTTCGTCTCTCCGGAATCGCCGATGATATCAAGCGCACCATCGGAATAGAGCAGCGCAAGGAATCCTCCCTCGGGAGAATATTCCGCCGCGGTTACGGTGGCTCCGTGAAGGGCATAAAGATCCGAGAGGGGGAAGATGCCGCGCGAGGGCTCATCCTTGAGATAGATAAAGGGGGCGGCCACAGGCACTTTGTAGGTGTCCAGACCGGAATTATGAGATTTCTGGAAGAGATGGAAATAAGTGCGCTTCTCTGTGTCGATTATGCGGACCGGTGCCGAATCGAAGGCCGGATGCAGCTTCATGCTTTCGGCCTTCATTCCGCCCGCAAGGGCGAGGATAGCGGCCATAGCAAGCGGCAGCCTCCGCAGGGTTGTCATTAGTGATCGGGTGATGTTGTTGTTCAGTTTCATAATGCGGAAAGGACTCCGGAAATGATATGGCTCCCGGAATCCTTTAATATTAACGTAGTTATTTCTCATAAATTGCCTTGGAAACTTTCCCGCTTAAAATAGAGGAAAGGGATGCGCCAGCCCGGGGTGTCAGAACGTCAGCATGAATTGCGTCTGGATACGGTTGTCGAAACCGGAGCCGACATTCCATGTGCCGCGGCGCCCGTAGAGGTATTCCATTCCGACCTGAAGGTAGGAAGAGATGTTATAGAAAGCGTTGGCCGCGAAATAAAAGCCATACTTATAGTCGTTGAAGTGTCCCTCCTCGGTGGCGTTCTCCTTAGCGTATGGGCCGACTTTCCATATCCGGGCTTCCGAGGCGACTGCATTCACCTGCCAGCGCTTGTTGATGGTGTAGCTGGCGCCTAAGACAAGACCCATCATCGGATTGGCGCTCATTTTCCCGACCTGTTTCTGGGAGGGAGTGAACGAGAGCGGAAGGCCGGCAAGATCCTGAATATAGTTGCCGATACCGTGGCCGTAGATGGCCTGCATGTTGAACACGAGCTGACGTATCGGATTCCAGTTTCCGCTCACCATCACTCCCCATCCGAATGCGTGTCGGCGCTTCTGCTCCACTTCGTCGCGGTAGATGAAATTACGGACGATACCGCTCAGACGTATGCGGTTGTATTTCGACTCCGCCCATTCCACCCATACCGGGAAGTCGGGGACATTCTGACTGTAATAGTTGGGGTCGGCCACTACCTCCCCCTCTTCAAGCCAGTCCTGATAATCGGGACCGTAATAACGGCCGGAGGAATGGTAATACGTCGGGGTGGCGAGTCCGAACGCGAACCGCAGCCCGTTTCTGAAGGCGGGCGAGATATAGCTGACCTCGTAAGCCGTGGCTGACACTTCACCGGAGGGTCCCTGGGGATCGATCGTAGGGGGCTGCGCCGCTAATTCATCCTTGAAGAGTGTGGTTTTGCGCCCCGCCGTGAAACCACGCCAGGAGGCGTAGCAATCCTTGAGCTGGATATCATTGGTATTGCCGCTGGCGCCTATCTTGATATATCCCGTGATCTGGTCGCAGCTTCCACCGAAACCTACTACCTGGAAGTCAACATCGGCATTGAGGGCGTTGATATAGAAATCGGATTTATGGCCTTTGATGGCCGGAACAGGTATGGAATTGGTGGTGAAGTTGATTCCGGCTCCCTTCTGGTCGTAGAGATCATTGCCCAGATCGACCCCCAATATAGGGTTGACCTGACCACCGATTGTCAGGGCGAAGCGATGGTCATCTGTGTGGATGCAGAAATGAGGCACCGGAATATCCTTGTTTCCGTGCGGACGATGAAGGTCAAACAAGGCATGGCGAGTAGAATCGTTGCGGGCCTTTGAGAAGCTGATCTTGGTCCCGGAAGTCTCTTTGTTTTCATCTTTGCCCGCGATTGCCGTTAAAGAAACGCCGGCGAGAAGCATGATGGTCAGGTAGCGATAGGACATAAGCGTCGGTGTTGGTCCGGGGAAATAGATAAATCTCCGGATATTGTTGGAATTTTGCGATAATATTAATCTGGATTAGACACCCATTTAAGGATTTGGTTTAATCTTAAGTAACTCACAAAAATTAAACGATATAATGGACTGTAACTCCAGAAGAGTATCTTGAACCATAAAACTTGGTCTTTTGGCTCGGTTTACCTTTGTCATTCAGTCGCATACGACAGTATTCTCCTTCATTCCGCAGGCACATCGCATCCAAAATCCCTGCGTTTTATGTGTTCATTAATTTTTGCGAGTTACTTATTTTTATCCAGATCTCTTATCTCGGACGCTATTATTACCCCTATTATTTCTCATCCTCAAAAAAATTTGATAACTTTGATATTATTTTCCAAGCCGACAGATAAATGAAGAAACTGGATAAGATAGCCAAATGGGGCGGCGACCTCTCCCAGACCCTTATGAGTCTGGTGAAAATCCCTCTGCTCTCACGCCGGAGTTCCAAGCTCCCCCCTGCGCCGGAGGGTATCGACGAGCTGGTGGTTCTGGCCAACGGCCCATCGCTCACGCGCACCGTCGAGGAGCACCGCGGATTTCTGAAAGGGCGCGCGCTGTTAGCTGTGAATCTCTTCGCTGTCTCTCCCCTCTATACGGAACTGAAACCGCAATACTATATCATCGCCGACCCCCTCTTCTGGATTGTGGATGAGAAAAGGGAGGCGCTTTTCGGCTCGATAGCCGAAAAGACCGACTGGCCGATGCATCTCTTCGTGCCGACCCGCGCGCTATCCGATTCCAAATGGAGGGAGATAGTGGCGGCCAATCCCAACGTCAGTATTCATCTCTACAACACCACCCCCGTCGAGGGTTTCGCCGGATTCGAGAGGTGGGTCTATCGCCACGGTCTCGGTATGCCGCGCCCCCATAACGTTCTCATCCCCTCCATCGCCACAGCCCTCCGGATGCCTTTCCGGAAGATCTACCTGGCCGGTGCCGACCATTCCTGGCTCCCCGAGATTTCTGTCACGGATGATAACGAGGTACTTATGCATCAGAAGCATTTCTACGACCGCGATTCCTCAAAAGCGGAGACGGTGAAGAAGGAAGATCTGGAGTCGGCGCGCCTACACGTGATCCTTTATCACATGCACGTGGCCTTCAAGGCCTATTTCACGCTCCGAGACTACGCGGCTTCGCTGGGGAAAGAGATCGTAAACATTACTCCGGGCAGCTTTATCGATGCTTTCCGGAGAGAAAAAATACATTGACCATGAAGCAGACACCATCCGATGGCATCGTGATCCAGGCCCGCTCCGGATCCACAAGAATGCCTGCCAAAATCCTCCTCCCTTTCGACGGGGAGAGAAGAATCATCGACATCATTCTGGAGAATATCAAGCGCGACTGTCCGGATAAGAAAACCGTGCTGGCCACTACCGACAATCCCGCCGACGATATCCTCGAGCGCATCGCCGCCGAGCATGGAGTCCTTTGCTTCCGCGGAAGCGAGGAGAATGTCCTCGACCGCTTTATAGGAGCCGCCGACAGATTCGGCCTCGACCGCATTATCCGCGTATGCTCCGACAATCCTTTCCTGCAGACATCCTCCTTCCCGGAGATGTTCGCCGCGCAGTCGCGTTCGGGAGCCGACTATGTATGCTACGCCTTCCCTGACGGACGCCCGACCATCAAGTCGCATATCGGGCTCTACGCCGAACTCGCAACCGCCGACGCCCTGAGGCGCACGGCCGCGATGACCGGCGAGAAGCTCTATCTCGAACACGTCACTATCTTCCTCTACACCCATCCGGAGTTATTCTCCATCGAGAAGCTCCCGCTGCCGGAATTCCTGAGCGAACGCACCGACCTGCGCCTCACTCTCGACACACCCTCCGATTTCTCCCTTCTGCAGGAACTCTTCGGACGCCTCAAAGAACGCCCCGTCAGTTCTGTGGAGGAGTTAGTCGCCCTTATCGACAGCAATCCGGAATATGGGAAGATCATGAAGACAAATATAATCCGCAACGAGAAATGAATAATCCCAATCATACATATATCATTGGCGAGATAGGCC
>JAIDPP010000312.1 GCA_029062725.1 Muribaculaceae bacterium
TTATAACACGTTCCAATAAGCGCGCCAATGATTTCAACAAGGCGATAAGAAATATCGTGATGTATGCCGAGGAACCCCTGGAGCGTGGCGACAGAGTGGTAATTTCCAAAAATGATTATTACTGGGCAAAGGAAAACAATATAGAAGGGTTCATTGCCAATGGCGAAACCGCCGAGGTGACATGGGTCGGAAAGACCGAGAAGGCTTACGGCCGATATTTTACGGATGTCGAACTCCGCTTCGCCTCAGATAACCGAATTATGGGAGCTAAGGTCATGCTTCGTTCCCTGGTATGCGAAGGTCCTTCGATCCCACGTCCGGAGATGGAAAGGTTCTACACCCGTGTGACGGATGCTTACGAAGGAGAATTGTCGCAAAAAATAAAAGGAGCCTTGGAAGACCCCTTTTACAATGCTTTGCAGATGAAATATGCATATTGCGTTACATGCCATAAAGCTCAGGGCGGACAGTGGAAGCATGTTTATATCGATATGGGGGGAATAGCTCCCGAAGCCATGGACGAGAATTTCTACCGTTGGCTTTATACTGCCATGACTCGCGCCACCGAAAAACTTTTCTTCATTAATCCTACGATGCGGTTGATGTGATTAGTGCACTTTCCTTACCGACTGAAACCGACTGCTCTTTCCATTCTCACTCGATGTTCCGGTTAGGATCCGATAGCCCGTATTGCGGAGCAATCGAGAGGAGGTAATCCCAGGCGGCATCATGCTCGTAAGGGATCTTTCCCTCGAGGATAGCCTCCTTTACGGCATCTTTCAGATCTTTTATCACCGAGGATGGTTCTATTTTGAAATAATACATAATCTCGAACCCGTCGATAGGCGACTTCCAGTTGCGGAAGGCATCAGCATCACAGATCTGAGACATGCGCTCACGCAGTTGAGCGAAACCCTCGAGCTGGCGTTTTACCTTCGCCGGATTCTTTGAGGTGATATCGGCTTCGGCAAGTATCATCAGGTCGTCCAAGTCCTCGCCTGCATCAGTGATGAGACGGCGTACTCCTGAATCTGAAACCCCTTCTTCACCCACCGACTGCGGACGCATGTGAAGGCCGACGAGCTTCGCCACATATTTCATTTTCTCATTCAACGGCAGCTTCATCCCCTTGAAAACCTTAGGAATCATCTTCTCTCCGATGAAGTTATGATTGTGGAAGGTCCAACCGATTTTGGCATCATACCGCTTTGTGACCGGCTTTCCGATGTCATGCAGAAGGGCGGCCCAGCGCAGCCATTCGTTATCACTGCGTTCCGCCACATTATCCACTACTTGTAGAGT
>JAIDPP010000313.1 GCA_029062725.1 Muribaculaceae bacterium
GTCCTACCACATCGTAGCGTTCCATCTTCTCCGCATCCGATGAAATATTCTCGATGCGGTGGTATGCCTGATAGAGCGCGGGTCGGATAAGATCTGTCATCCCGGCGTCGAGAATCACGAATTTTTTCTTTGTCCCCTCCTTAACATAGACCACACGGCTGATAAGCGACCCGCATTGTCCTACAATGGCGCGACCTAACTCGAAATGCAGGGTCTGACCCGGCCTCAGTGAGAGATGCCGCCGGTATGTCTCGAAGTATTCTCCGAATGTCGGTATGGCGTGATGGTTGGGATGCCTGTAGTCGATACCCAGACCTCCACCTACATTTATGTCGGGGATTTCGATGCCGCGGTCGCGCAGACGGCCGACTATCTGGTTTATCCGGTTGCAGAGCGCCGTGAAGTCTGTCATGTCGAGTATCTGGGAGCCGATATGGAAATGGAGGCCTATAAACTTCACGTTGTTGAGCTCCCTGGCAAGGTCTATGACGCGGTCAAGATCCGACATGGCGATTCCGAACTTGTTTTCGGCCAGTCCGGTGGTGATGTTGGCATGGGTATGCGCACCGACATCAGGGTTTACCCGGATGGCGATTTGGGCGGTTTTCCCTTTTGCGGCGGCTAACTCGTCGATCACCTTCAGCTCGGGCACCGACTCCACGTTGAAGCAGAATATGTCATTATCAAGGCCTATGTTGATTTCGCGGTCGGTCTTTCCGACACCGGCATATACTATTTTCTCTCCGGGGAATCCTGCCTTTACCGCCGCCAGAATCTCGCCTCCGCTTACGCAGTCAGCACCGAATCCTGCACGCGCTATCACGCGGAGTATCACCGGATTGGCATTAGCCTTGACCGCATAATGGATCTTATAACCGGGATCGTGCCGGATAGCCTCGCGCAACGCGTCGAGAGTGTCGCGCAGCAGGTCGAGATCGTAGTAGTAGAAGGGAGTCTCTATCTCCCGGAATTTATCTATGGGGAAATTTCCTCGTAGTATCATATATAAAGCGGGGGGTAATTAATCTTCATTGAAAAGGTGGCTGCTCAGCGAGCGGAGCGCACGTTCCTTATCCTGTGCGCGGATGAGGAAGGAGATGTTGTAGTTGCTGCCACCGAAGGATATCATGCGGGTTGGTATATGGCGCATTGCGTCAAGTGCCTTGGCCTCGAATCCGGCGTGGGTCCAGTCCATGTCACCTACGACGCAGACGATACACATGTCGCGGTCAACCGTAACTGTGCCGTATTTCTTGAGATCATCCACAATAGAGGTGAGGTGGGTGGTATCGTCGATAGAGAGTGAGACACCGACCTCGGAGGTGCAGATCATGTCGATCGATGTGCGGTAGCTTTCGAAAATCTCGAACACCTTGCGCAGGAAGCCGTGGGCGAGGAGCATCCGGCTCGATTTGATCTTTATTGCCGTGATGTTGTCTTTGGCTGCTACAGCCTTGATGCGTTTTGCATCGCTGCGGTTTGAGATTATCGTGCCCGGGGCCTCAGGCTCCATTGTGTTGAGAAGCCGGACGGGGATATTAGCGAATTTGGCGGGCTGGATGCATGTCGGATGCAGGATCTTGGCGCCGAAATAAGCCAGCTCGGCGGCTTCTTCGAAATGCAGGGAGCGCACGGGCGATGTCTTTTCCACCACTCTGGGATCGTTGTTGTGCATGCCGTCGATATCGGTCCAGATCTGGATCTCATCGGCGTTTACGGCCGCTCCTATCAGGGATGCGGAGTAGTCGCTGCCCCCTCGCTTCAGGTTATCAACCTCGCCATAGGCGTTCCGGCAGATGAAACCCTGGGTGATATATATGTCGGCTTCGGGGAGTTCGCGGATGGTGCGTGCGAGGCGATCCTTGATCTTGGCTGTGTCGGGCTCGCCGTTTTCATCGGTGCGCATGAAGTCAAGAGCCGGGATCATGCAGGCGTTCACTCCGCGCTCAAGAAGGAGATTGAGCATCATGCGGGTGGAGAGGAGTTCTCCCTGAGAGACGATCACCTTCTCCTCGTGGGGGGTGAAGATATCTTTTGTAAAGGTACGGATGTAGTCAAAATGGCCACGGATGGCATCGAGGGTCTGCTCCCGGTATTCCTCGGTCGAGTAGAGATTGTTGACATGATCGATATAGGTCTGTTCGAGACGGTTGATCACGTCGTTGGCTCCTTCCGGATTCTTTTTGTAAAGATAATCGGAGATTTCAATCAGGGTATTCGTCGTTTTCGACATTGCGGAGAGCACTACTATCTTGCGCTCGCCGTCGGTGATTAAAGTTGCGACTTCTTTTATCCGTTGGGGGGAGCCTACGGATGTGCCGCCGAATTTCAATACTTTCATTTTAATCTTAATCTGGGTATATCTGCTGCAAAATTACATAAAAATGACATCATAGCGGA
>JAIDPP010000314.1 GCA_029062725.1 Muribaculaceae bacterium
CGATAACCCCGCGACATTCGACTTCTCTCTGACGGCCACTACATCGCCGGGTTTAACGCGGTAGGAAGGGATGTTGACAACATCACCGTTAACCGTGATGTGCTTGTGAAGAACGATCTGACGAGCTGCGGGACGTGTGGGCGCAAGACCCATACGGTAAACCACATTGTCGAGACGACTTTCGAGAAGCTGGAGGAGAACCTCACCGGTAATACCCTTAGTGCGGGCGGCCTTCTCGAAAAGATTACGGAACTGACGCTCCAGAACTCCGTAAGTGTATTTTGCTTTCTGTTTTTCGCGCAACTGCAGCCCATACTCTGATGTCTTTCTCCTGCGGTTAGCGCCATGCTGTCCCGGCGGATAATTCTTTTTAGCCAGAACTTTATCATCGCCATAAATCGGCTCGCCGAATTTACGCGCAATCTTTGTCTTTGGTCCAGTGTATCTTGCCATTGTCTGTTTCTTGTTTTTTGCCCATGAGCCGACCCCTTAGCGCAGCCGCGACTGTCAAGAGAAAGTGTTAAGGACAGTCTATTCGCATTCAGGATCCGGGCTTAGCGGACTTTTCGAAAGTTTTTGTCTATTTCGATTTTTCGGGTTTCAGGTCTATCGCCTTCCGAAATATATAACGAATCTTCCGGCGTTTTATTTCCTTAGACTCTTCTTCTCTTCGGGGGACGACATCCATTATGCGGAAGCGGAGTAACGTCGATGATCTCTGTTACCTCGATTCCTGCGCCGTGAACGGTGCGGATCGCTGACTCGCGTCCGTTGCCCGGACCTTTCACGTAAGCCTTCACCTTGCGAAGACCAAGGTCGTAAGCGACCTTCGCGCAATCCTGCGCTGCCATCTGAGCAGCATAGGGAGTGTTCTTCTTAGAACCTCTGAAGCCCATCTTGCCGGCGGATGACCAGGAGATAACCTGACCCTCGCTGTTGGCCAGACACACGATGATGTTGTTAAAAGAGCTATGCACATGAAGCTGACCCGATGCGTCAACCTTGACATTCCTCTTCTTAGCTGCGACTGTCTTTTTTGCCATACTTTTATGTTATTATTTAGTAGCTTTCTTCTTGTTAGCGACTGTTTTCTTGCGTCCCTTGCGAGTACGCGCATTGTTCTTTGTGCTCTGTCCGCGGAGGGGAAGACCAAGACGATGACGGATGCCACGGTAGCAACCGATATCCATCAGACGCTTGATGTTGAGCTGAATCTCCGAACGGAGATCACCCTCTACCTTGTAGTTGTTCTGGATTACTTCACGCACGGCTGCTGCCTGAGCGTCGGTCCAATCCTTTACCTTTATGTCACGGTCAACACCTGCCTTGCTCAGAATGGTATTAGCAGCGCTACGGCCAATTCCGAAAATATAAGTCAAGGCGATCTCACCTCTTTTGTTCTGCGGCAAATCTACGCCGACAATTCTAACTGCCATATTGTATTTTACAATTTATTCAGAAAGGTTATATAATTATCCCTGACGCTGCTTGAGCTTCGGATTCTTCTTGTTGATCACATACAGTCTCCCTTTTCTGCGCACGATCTTGCTGTCGGGAGTGCGTTTCTTTATGGATGCTCTTACTTTCATATCTGGTGTTCGTTTATTTATATCGGAATGAAATCCTTCCTTTGCTAAGATCATAGGGCGACATCTCCACCCTCACCTTGTCTCCGGGAAGAATCTTTATATAATGCATTCGCATCTTGCCGGAAATATGGGCAGTTATCTCATGCCCGTTTTCCAACTCAACCTTAAACATTGCATTTGACAATGCCTCAAGTATAACGCCGTCTATTTCTATTGCAGCCTGTTTTGCCATATCTTATATGCTTTGCAGTTCTTATGACTCCTTCTCTTTCAAAACGGATTCGATATAATCGAAGGTCGTCAGGATTTCGGGTGTTTCTCCATTGATTACGATCGTATGCTCGTAATGTGCCGAGGGACGGCCGTCACGTGTACGGCAAGTCCAGCCATCTTCCGCACTTATCTTGACATTCTTGCTCCCAAGATTGATCATAGGCTCAATGGCGATGCACATTCCTTTCTTAAGCACCGGACCGATGCCACGGCGTCCGTAGTTGGGCACCTCGGGATCCTCGTGCATGCTCTTGCCAATTCCATGACCGCACATCTCGCGAACCACGCTGTATCCGTAACGTTCGCAGTATGTCTGCACCGCATTGGATATATCGCCTATCCTTTTTCCTTCCTTGGCAGCGGCAATCCCCTTGTAGAGAGATTCCTTCGTCACCTCAAGAAGTTTCCTGACCTTATCGTCGATATCCCCTACCGCAAAGGTATAGCAGGAATCGCCGTTAAAGCCGTCAAGCTCGACAACACAGTCAGTCCCGATTATGTCGCCCTCTCTTAAAGCATAATTTGAGGGAAAACCATGAACAACTGTATCGTTGACTTCGATGCAGAGTGTGCCCGGAAAACCATGATAACCTAAGCACGAGGGCTTACCCCCGTTGTCGAGGATAAACTCTCTTGCTATAGTGTCAAGATGAAGAGTCGTAACGCCGGGCTTAACCCATTTTGCGACTTCTCCGAGTGTACGGCTTACGAGGTCGCAAGCCGCACGCATCTTCTCAATCTCTTCCGCTGTCTTGATATAGATCATTTCAAACTACCAACGAGTTACAATTTCTTAGAAAGCGCCGCTTCCAGTGGTGCGACCCTTGATTCGTCCGTCTTTCATCAATCCGTCGTAATGACGCATCAAGAGATGTCCTTCGATGATACGAAG
>JAIDPP010000315.1 GCA_029062725.1 Muribaculaceae bacterium
CACGATCCCACGGGGGGTCTGGTTATTCTCCAGCAAGGCGGCCACGATACGCGGCAGGGCGAGAGCCGAACCGTTGGGGGTGTGGCATAGATGTATCTTCTTGTCGGCATCGCGGTAGCGGCATTTCAGGCGGTTGGCCTGATAAGCCTCGAAATTGGATACCGAAGAGACTTCCAGCCAGCGTTTCTGTGCCGCCGACCATACCTCGAAATCGAAGGTAATAGCGGATGTGAAGCTCATGTCGCCGCCACAGAGCCGCAGGATATGCCAGGGGAGACCGAGTTTTTCGAGAAGTCCCTGCACATGGTCTTTCATCTCCTCGAGAGCCGCGTAGGAATCTTCGGGTTTCTCGATGCGGACGATCTCCACTTTGTCGAACTGATGCAGACGGTTCAGCCCGCGGACATCCTTGCCATAGCTCCCGGCCTCACGGCGCCAACAGGGGGAATAGGCGCAATTTTTCTTGGGAAGCTCGGCGGCGGGGATAATCACGTCGCGGTAGATGTTGGTGACGGGAACCTCGGCTGTCGGGATAAGGTAGAGGTCATCCTCCGTGACATGATACATCTGGCCCTCCTTGTCGGGGAGCTGACCTGTACCGTAACCGGAAGCCTGATTCACCACGAAAGGCGGCTCCACCTCCACATACCCGGCGTTCCAGGCCTCGTCGAGGAAGAACTGTATCAGGGCACGCTGAAGACGCGCTCCTTTTCCTACATAGAAGGGGAATCCGGCGCCCGTGACTTTCACGCCGGTTTCGAAATCTATTATTCCGTATTTCCTGGCCAGTTCCCAGTGCGGGAGGGCGTCGTCACCGAGCTGAGGCATCTTTCCCCCTTCCTTCTCCACGACATTATCCTCGGCGGTAAGGCCCTCGGGAACCGCGGCGCATGGAAGGTTGGGGACAGCGAGCAGAAGGTCGCGCATCTTGACCTCACACTCCTCGAGACGGTCGTGGAGGCCTTTGGTCTCCCCTTTGATACGGGCCACCTCGGCCTTCGCTTTCTCGGCCTCATCCTTCTTACCCTCCTTCATCAGGGAGCCGATCGAAGAGGCGAGTTTCTTAAGCTCGGAAGCGTCTGAATCGCATTTCTGCTGCAATCGGCGACGCTCAGCGTCGATTTCCAAAATCTCGGTAATGACAGCCCGCCCGTCGAAACCTTTGACGGCAAGGCGACTGATCACAAATTCAGGATCATTCTTAATGGTCTGGAGGGTAAGCATTCCTAATTATTTATTGCTTTTTATTTATTATTATTTTTTCGGGAGACAGCTCCCGGGCGGAAACAGCTTCGCCTTTTTATAGAGAATTGAGGATATTCTTGACAGCCTCGGAGATAGCCCGGCCCTCGGCCTTGCCGGCAAGACGCTTGGTGGCGACGCCCATCACCTTCCCCATGTCGCGCGGACCCGCTGCACCGGTTTCGGCTACAATGGTCCGGATCTCAGCCTCAAGCTCAGCGGCGTCCAGCTGCTTGGGGAGATATTCCTCAAGGACGGCGGCCTCGGCAAGCTCGTTGTCGGCAAGCTCCTGACGGTTGTTCTCCTGATAAATCTTGGCGCTCTCCTTGCGCTGCTTCACCATCTTGACGAGAATCTTCACAGCGTTCTCATCCGATAGCTCACCATTGGCTCCCTTAGCCGTCTTAGCCTCGAGAAATTCCTTCTTGGCTCCACGGAGA
>JAIDPP010000316.1 GCA_029062725.1 Muribaculaceae bacterium
TAAACCCGATTCCGGGCGGCGTGGCAGATTACCTAAGGAGTCATGCCCACGAATTGTAACGGATATAATCCGGATTCCATTTATCCTTCGGAGTTGACGCTCCCGCAGGATACCCGATGCAGATGCAACCCATCGGGATTATGTTCTCCGGAAGCCGAAGCATCTCCGAGAAATCCTTCACGCGGTCAGGCATCGGATAGATACCGCACCAAACCGCTCCCAACCCCAGCGCATGAGCCGCAAGCAGAAGGTTTTCCGATGACGCTGAAACATCCTGAATCCAATAGCCTTGTCCGTCGCCGGGGAAAGTTGCTGTCGGATCCCCACACATCACTACGGCTAACGCCGCCTCCTTGGCCATGGTCATGGATTGGAATTTGGCTCCGATACTATCGAGTATCTCTCTCTTATCTATTACCACGAATCTCCAGGGCTGCTTGTTCCCGGCAGTCGGAGCCGCCATCGCCGCCCGGAGAAGAGTGTCAACAGTCTCTTCGGAGACCGTCTGTGTAGTATATGATCTTATGCTGCTTCGCGTCATTATGTTCTCTATAGAGATGTTTTCCGTGGCTTCCGCAGGGTCCTCCGCGGTTTTAGCAGTTAACCATTTATAGGAGGTGAAAAGGAGGCCAAGGGAGAGGAGGAGGATCAGGAAAACAGGATTTTTCATTATTAGGATTTTACTGATTTGTGGATTAAAAAACTGATTGATCACCCGAGATTTTCCGCACGCTTGAACAGCGAGCCGGTCGGGCATACAAACCGGCAATAAGGGCGGGAAACAACCGCCGATAACGCAAGAAACGCGCACGCCGCGACTGTGATGCCAATTGAAGCAGACTTATACTGGAACGCCTGGAATAGCTCAAGATCCATCCAGCATGTCAGGCAGTCGCCCCAGAGAAGAAGCATCAGAGCTGCCCACAGTATCTTTCGGAACCATTCGAGACCATGAAGTGTCTTGACCGATATCTTTATCTTAAACCCGCATATCCGCCCCATAAGCTGCTGGGCCGAGCCCAACGGGCAGATATGCGTGCAATAATGCTGAGGATACCCGAAAAGAGGATAGATAAAAGCTGCTATGAGCATAGGCATGGCCACAAGTATAGCTGGAAAAGTGAAGCCATCGGAAGTATATTTAAGAATCATGGCATAATCCAGAAACTGTCCGGTCCAGAATCCAAGAACCACTACATTCGCGATCATCTGTACGGAATGGTAAATCCTGCTTTTCACAAACAGGGGCAGGACACATGCTGCCAAAGTGACCACCAATGCAATCCATATCTTCACAGGAACGGAGCGGTTGTTTTCCGACTTCCCTCCTTCGTAGGCAGCCAAGCCCACCTTGACATTATTGATGAGGGCCTGGGAGGAGTAGGTAGCGCCGCTAACGGCATCTACATTGATGCCGGATGCCTCTTCCGGACTCTTCCCTTCCCACTCCTTGAGAATACCGGATGCCCTTTGGAAAAAAGAAGGCGTTTCTGCATTTGGTAACGTCTCAATTTCCGATATCCTTCCGTCGCGGATATAGATATCGAGGGGAACTGACCCGGCATATCCGGAAATAGTTCCCGACAGCCCCGACGTATGGATCACGGTCACTCCATCCGAAACCGTGATAGAATCGCTACGAACCGTAGAAGAGGTGGCATCTCCCCTTTCTGCATCAAATTTATTTCCGAAAAGGGATCTGTTCACAGTCATTGAGGCCGCGAACACCATTATCGCAGTTATAATGAGACTTATTAATCTGTCAGTTTTCTTCATCCGGCAAAGTTACGAAATTTCCGGAAAACACTCCCATACCTTTCCCTAAAATTCTATTGTTTCCGGCATTAGACCCGACTCCCCGGTCGGTGGCATAGAGTCGATCAGATTCATGTCACTGTCAGATATCGTGAATCCGAATATATCCAGATTGGATTTCATTCTTTCAGGACTCACAGATTTCGGGAGTGGCACCACTCCATTCTGGACGGCCCACCTCAGACAGATCTGCGCCACACTTTTTCCGTATCTATCCGCAATATCCATCAAAAGGGGATTCTCTAACAGGCGTGTACGACCCAATGGCGACCATCCCTCTACAGTCACATTATGCTGCCGGCACCATTCAACGACATCCGGTTGCATCCATCCCGGATGATACTCGATCTGGTTCACCATAGGTAGAATCCGAGCGGGCTCAACCAAGGCTGCGAGGTGGCGCAGCATGAAATTACTGACTCCGATAGCCTTGATCAACCCCTCATTATACAGTCGCTCCATGGCTTTCCAGGTATCGCGGTTAGTGCCTTTCCAATCCGGATCCTTAGAAGCATCCGCAGGCCAGTGGATAAGATATAGGTCAAGATAATCGAGCTGAAGAAGACGCAGACTCAGATCAAAGGCCCTGAGAGTCGCGTCATAACCACGATCGGTATTCGCTACCTTAGAGGTAATAAACAGTTCGTCGCGCCCCATTCCTGACTCCTTAATCGCAATTCCAACCTCCTCTTCATTTCGGTACATTGATGCTGTATCAAGCAGACGGTAACCCGCCTTGATTGCATCAGATATTACCTTCACTCCATCCGCATGATCCGTAACCCTATACGTTCCGAAACCTATAGATGGCATTGTAATTCCGTTTGACAGCAATATTTTTTCCATATTTTTACTTAATTACTTTTCTTTATAACATTGAAGTTGGTTAAATTTAGACCCCCGAAGAATATTTTATCCGGAAGTCAAAAACGAATTTTTCTTTCAGTTTGTTAATATATTAAAAAATCAAGCCGTGGAGGTTGTCACCCTTTTTCGGCTCCACCTAAAGAAAGGAGGCAATTATGAAATATGTCCAATCAGGAAATGGCAAGATGCCCTTGATTACGCTGATAGCGATTCTTTCAATATCGCTCTGCATAAATATGCCTGGACTGGCAGTGTCGCCAATGCTGGGTAAACTCCGCGATCTATTTCACTCTTCGGAGATGGAGGCTCAGCTCGTCACATCCCTACCGAATCTTTTCATGATTCCTGTGGTGTTGATTGCGGGAAAGATCTCCACTCCGCAACGGCAGACTTCCGTGCTGATGATAGGTCTTATTGTATTTTTGATCGCCGGCCTCGGATGCTTCTTCGCCGAAAGCATGATAATGCTCATCATCCTGGGTTGTCTCGTAGGAATAGGCTGCGGACTCATTGTGCCGATCGCCGCCGGTTATATCTCGGAATGGTTCATGGGCAGCAGTCGTCAGGCGGACCTCGGCCTGAAATCGACCACCTCCAATGCGATGGTGATAATCGCGAACATATATGTAGGATGGGTGGCAACCCACCATTGGCACGCGGCATTCGTGGTATATCTGACACCGGTCATTCCCTTGCTCCTTGTTCCTTTTATGACCCAGAGCTTCGTAAAGAAACATCGTATCCTCAATGCGGATGCCGAATCTTGCGAGACAGCTGAGAAAACCTCTCACGATGCGGCTCCCAACGTCCCTTATCATTTTCAGGGAAGCCGATCAACTTGGATGCTCGTCAGCCTTATATGCCTCTATCTATTCCTCACCTACGCAACTACCTCCATTTCATATTACGCGCCCTTCTGCATGGAACATTTCGGAATGAATACCACGGAGGTCGGTGTCGTAACCGCTATGTATTATCTTATGTGCGCTGTCTGTGGTGCAACCGTGACACCAATAAAGAAACTTTTCGGCAAGAACACAATGTTCATCTGTCTCGCCTTTTGCGCCGCCGGGCTTTTCGGGATCGGTTTCACTCATAATTTCTGGATTTACACTGTCTCCTCTCTCGTTACCGGTTTCGGCTACGGAGTGATCCAGCCGATTATTTACAACAAAACCACATATATCGCTCCCGATAGAAAACTCGGAACACAGTATTTCGGCTACGTTCTTTCTGCCAATTACGTCTCGATTATGATGGTGCCTTTTGTCGATAACGCCGCCCGCCACATCTTCAACTCCCACATCCCAACTTTTGAGTTTATCTTCAGCGGCGCTGTGGTATGCGTGATACTTGTCTGGGCGCTCCTCAAGAGAAAGAACTACGTCTTTGCTGTCAATCCTGTATCGCCGGCTCCCACTCCTGCGGAGATTGCAGGTTGATATCTACGGCCGGGAGAATTTACTTGGTAATACAAGGTCTTAAAAGCAGCACATCTGTAACCGTCCGAAAAAAGCCGACTTGATTTTTGATTTCAAGTCGGCTTTAAATTTTGTAATTATAAGGAAGGAGTT
>JAIDPP010000317.1 GCA_029062725.1 Muribaculaceae bacterium
GGCGTGATATGGTATTAAGTTTAGACCACTTACCTGAATTTCAACCGGGAATCACCTTCACCTCCCGAGGAGGACGGTTGCCCCGAAATAAAACACGGAATATTATTAAATTTCCTTTTATATGAACAACAAATTCTTTTATCTGGCTCTCGGAGTGACCGTGTTAGGCATGACCGGCTGCTCGAAAAAACTCGGCCAGTTCAAGAGCGACTTCTTCTCAACAAATCCTACTCCTCTCGAAACTGTGGGAGAACAGGTGCCCGGAACTGTGACAGGCCGTATCCCGGCAAAATTCATGCTCAAAAACGCTAAAGTCACCGCTACTCCTGTCATTCGCTGGGAAAACGGTGAGGTATCAGCCAACCCGGTGGTGATACAGGGTGAGAATGTCCGTGCCAACGGGCAGGTGGTCAGCTTCGCCGACGGCGGCACCGTCAGCATCCCTTTCAATATCCTATATCAGTCGGATATGGCAAACAGCGACCTCTACCTGAATTTCGCCGTTGATCAGAACGGCAAGATCTACAGTCTTCCTCCCGTGAAGGTTGGCTATGGCGTGGTGGCTACCTCCACTCTGGCTTCTGCCAAGACCGTGACTCCGGCCGTGGCTAAGGATAACTTCCAGAAGGTCATCACGGAGAAATACAGCGCCGATATCCACTTCCTTATCAATCAGGCCAATATCCGCGCTAACCAGACCGATAAAACCGACTATATCGACCTCAACAAGAAACTCCTCGAGGCGAACTCTGCCAAGAATATGGAGATAGCCGGCATTACCGTAAACTCCTACGCTTCCCCTGAAGGAAATCTCGACTTCAACACCCAGCTTGCCGAGAAACGCGAGCTCAACACCACCAACCTTATCGAAAACCAGCTGAAGAAGGATAAGATTTCCGAGTTCGGTGAATTGACCTCTTCCTTTACTCCCGAGGACTGGGAAGGTTTCGAGAAACTCGTGGAGAAGAGCAATATTCAGGACAAAGACCTTATCCTGAGCGTGCTCCGCATGTATCCCGATCCCGAACAGCGCGAGCGTGAGATCCGCAATCTCTCGGCAGTATTCAACGAACTTGCCGACCAGATCCTTCCTCAGCTACGTTATTCACGCGTGATGGCTTCTATCAACGTGATCGGTAAAAGCGATCAGGAACTCATAAATCTCTTCAACACCGATCCCGAGGCTCTGACAGTAGATGAGATGCTCTATATCGCTACCCTTACCAACGACAACATGAAGAAGATGGAGGTCTATAACAAGGCATGTGAAGTCTTCCCGAAGGATTACCGTTCGTTCAACGACCTCGGTCTCACCCAGTATGTTGCCGGTGACTATGACGGAGCGGAAGCCAACTTTGCCCATGCCAACCGCCTCAACCCGGCGGCAAAGGAGCCTGAAATGAACCTTGGCCTCATATCTATGATAAAGGGTGACTACAACAAGGCCGACTCCCAGATAGGCGCGGCGGCAGGAGTGCCGGAAGCCGCAGATGCGATGGGTGTGTATCACCTCGCCCACGGTGACCTCAGCAAAGCCATCAATTCCTTCGGCGATTCCAAAACCAACAACGCTGCACTCGCCCAAATCCTCGCTCAGGACTATACTACGGCAAAGGCCACCCTCGGGGGAATCAAAAATCCCGATGCCACCACTTACTACCTTAATGCCGTGCTCGGCGCACGCACCAACAACGAGGCGATGGTGATGAACAATCTCCGTCAGGCGGCCAAACTCGACCCCCAGATGCTCAAACGCGCGAAATCGGATCTCGAATTCGCCAAATACAACCTCAGCTATCTCTAAAAAGCAAACATACTCTTAGAAACGGCGATAAGCCTGATAAACCTTATAGACAAGAGGGTGCAGTTCAAAATTTAAAATTTTGACACACCCTCTTGTTTTATTATTATAATTTGCTATCTTTGCTCCTAAAACATAACCACCATGCAAGAGAAACGCCTATTCCTCCTCGATGCCTACGCGCTGATATTCCGGGCCTACTACGCGCTGATAAAGATGCCCCGCATCACGCAGGCCGGTTTCAACACCTCGGCCATTTTCGGCTTCGTAAACACATTGGAAGAGATCCTGCGCAAGGAGCATCCATCCCATATTGCCGTCTGCTTCGACCCTCAGGGACCCACTTTCCGCAACGAGGCCTACGAACAGTACAAAGCCGAACGCGAGGCCACTCCGGAGGATATACGCCTCTCCGTGCCGATCATTAAGGAGATCGTGAAGGCATATTCCATCCCGGTGGTGGAGGTGGAGGGCTATGAGGCAGACGATGTGATCGGCACCTTGGCCAAACGTGCCGAGAAGGAGGGTTTCACCACCTACATGATGACCCCCGACAAAGATTACGGCCAATTGGTGGCACCCTCAATTCTCCAGTATAAACCTGCCTACCGGGGTCAGGACTTCGAGCTCCGGGGTGAGGAAGAGGTATGTCAAAGATATGGCATCGACAGGCCGGCCCAGGTGATCGATCTCCTTGCACTCATGGGCGACAAGATCGACAACATTCCCGGATGTCCCGGTATAGGGGAGAAGACCGCCGTGAAGCTTATCCATGATTTCGGCTCGGTGGAGAATCTTCTCGAAAATACAGGTTCACTGAAAGGGGCACTAAAAAAGAAAGTAGAGGAGAACGCCGAGCAGATACGCTTCTCCAAGTTCCTCGCAACTATCAAGACCGACGTTCCCCTCGAGATCAAGCCCGATGACCTTTCAAGAAAGCCGGCCGACCGCGACAAACTTTTCGCCATCTTCCGCGATCTGGAGTTCCGGACCCTCATCGACCGCGTCGGACGCCGACTCAAAGAGGAGGAGGGCGTGGCTGGATTTGTAGAGAGCACTCCCAAAGAGAACCGGGGGGCGGCAAGGCCTGTAGCCGCGCCGTCGCTTTTCGACGAAGAGGATTTCAATCCGGCCACTGCCGATCCTTCTCCCGCTCCAACCGAACCATCCTCAGGCTACGACGCCGCCAAGGAAGAATATCTTCTTGCCGACACTCCCGAAAGGCTGCGCGAACTCTCCGACTTTCTTCTCGGGCAAAAGGAATGTGGGGTGTTCCTCCTTGCCGACGGCGAGAACGACGCCACCTCCGCATGGGTCGCCACAGCCATAGCCTTCGAGAAAGGTAAGGCAAGGTATATTCCCGCCTCTTTCGAGGAAGGGAACTCATTCGTGCTCGACCTGCTGGCACGGCCCGACATAATGAAGGTCAGCGCCAATACCAAGCGCGATTATGTCATCGCCTCCCGGCGGCGAACGGATAATGCCCGAGCCGTAGCCAACTATTATGACGTGGCCCTGGCTCATTATATCCTACAGCCGGAGATGCGTCATGGGGTGGCCGATCTTTCCGCGCAGTATCTCAACCGTCTCCCGCTACCTCTTCCCCAACCGTCGGCCGGCGCGCGCAAGACCGTCAGGAACTTCTCGGCCGGTGCACTATCCACCGACATCCTCCTCCCCTGGGCTTGCGAGCAGGCCGACCTTGCCCTGCGCCTACGTGCCCCTCTGGAGAAGGAACTGCAAGGGGAGAGCGAGGAGATGCGCCATCTGCTCTATGACGTTGAGTTTCCCTTGGTGGAGGTATTGGCGGATATGGAGCTGACCGGAGTCAGGATTGATGTCGCGGCGTTGAACGAAGCCGCGAAGGATATGGAGCGCCGTATAGCGCGCCTTGAAGAGGAGATCCATGAGCTGGCCGGAGAGAAATTCAATGTCGGCTCCCCGGCTAAAGTCGGAGAGATACTCTTCGACCGCCTGCAGCTCGACCCCAAGGCTAAAAAGACAAAGACCGGCCAATATTCCACCTCCGAGGATATCCTCGAAAAGATAGCTCCCAAGCATCCTATTGTCGAGAAGATAATCAGCTACCGTGCCCTCAAGAAACTTCTGACCACCTATCTCACCGCTCTTCCTGCCAATATAAACCCTGAGACAGGGAAGGTCCATACCAATTACAACCAGACCGTGACGGCCACGGGACGCATCTCCTCCTCCTCCCCAAACCTTCAGAATATACCCGTGCGCGATGACGAGGGTCGAGAGATACGCCGCGCCTTCATAGCAGATCCCGGTCATCTTTTCCTATCGGCCGACTATTCTCAGATCGAACTTCGGCTTGTGGCTGATTTTGCCGACGACGAGATCATGCTCGACGCTTTCCGTCATGACAAGGATATCCACGCTATCACGGCCGCGAAGATATACCATAAGACCCCTGAGGAGATTTCAGCCAACGAACGGCGCAACGCCAAGACTGCCAATTTCGGTATCCTGTATGGTATCTCCGCCTTCGGTCTCGCCTCGCGGCTGGGAATCCCCAGAGGGGAGGCAAAGGAATTAATCGACAATTATTTCGCCACCTTCCCCACGATCCATAAATATATGGCCGACTCCGTGGAACATGCCCGCGAGGAGGGCTACGTAACGACACGTATGGGCCGCAAACGGATGCTGCCGGATATCAACAGCCGTAATCCGGTGGTTCGCGGGTATGCGGAACGCAATGCCATAAACGCCCCTATACAGGGTTCGGCGGCCGACATCATCAAGGTGGCGATGGTCTCCATCGCACGGGAGATGCGGGAACGGGGATTGAAATCGAAGATGATAATGCAGGTGCACGATGAGCTTAACTTTGATGTGGTGCCCGACGAACTCCCGGCGATGCAGGAACTCGTGGAGCGACTGATGCCTGACGCCTATCATGGAAGAGTGACACTGACAGCCTCCTGCGGAGTTGGCACCAACTGGCTCGACGCCCATTAATTCACTCTTTCTAAGCTCAGCTTTTCAATCTCTTCTACACTTAAAAAAATTATAAATATTCAAAACATAGTCATCGTATATACATTCCGATGACTATGTTTTTTATCTCCATCCATACGATATTTCTCTTAAATAATCCGATTATACTCCTCT
>JAIDPP010000318.1 GCA_029062725.1 Muribaculaceae bacterium
TTGAACACCGACTCAGTATGAAGCAGACACCGGGAGGAGTTACAATTATCGATGATGCTTTCAATTCCAACCCGGCAGGCTCAAAAATGGCAGTCGATGTGCTGTCTCACTTCATCGGAGGGAAACGAATTATAGTGACTCCCGGAATGATAGAACTTGGTAACCGTCAGGAAGAGTTGAACGAGACGCTCGGACGTCACATCGGTGAGAATCTCGACATAGCAATTATTGTTGGCGAATACAACCGCAATGCTCTTGTTAAAGGAGTTAAATCCACTGATTTCAATACTGAGAACCTATATACAGTTGATACCTTCAACGACGCACAAGCACTTCTTGCCACCCTCCTGAAGAAAGGAGATACAATTCTTTACGAGAATGACCTTCCGGATACCTTCAAATAATGGAGTTGGCTAAGCTTATTTTTCATTAATAATTGTGAGAGAATTTTGAGCTGATTTATTCCTCTAATAAGAGCAAAAACCTTTCGGTTGATACAGATTAGAGGGACAAAAGCAGTCGAAAAGATCCACAGGTGTTAATAAAAGAATGAAATATAACTTGGTTTTAACTTTCATAAATTAGTTTATACAACATCACTATAACAACAGAATCAAGATTCAGGCCGATGCGCAAAGACTCCACGGTATTATTAGTCCGTTGACTGTTGAGCATCGCCTGAATTTTTTCTTTACCATCTTTTCGTATATACTTCCCTCTCTGAATACATTTCAACCATTCAGAACTATCTTTAGGAAATAATCCCGATACTCTTTTTCTCTCTCCATTTTGAGTAGCGCCGCTTCGAGAACTAACCTCTCTCATCTTCGGGATCCTTCAAAGAATTCCATGCCTTCTCCTCCCGCATTGCTTCAACATCAGGATATCTCTTCAAATCCATCGGGATTATATCCAATGCCGATGATATACTTTCCTCTTCCTTTGTTCCTAACGAAGATGTTTCTGTTCCCGAGACCGCCAATCTCTCTCTTCTGGTAGTGATGTTTAAACAATATCTCTCGTTTTGATCAAATGCATTAGGCTCCGCCTTCCTCACTTCCGGATCCGTCCCTTTTTGGTTCAAGTGCTGGAGGCTTCGCCTTCTTCATTTCCAGATCTAACGCGTTTTGATCAATTGCATAAGCTCCGCCTCCCTCACTTCCGGATTCAACCTTTTTGGTCAAGTGCAGGAGGCTCGGCCTCCCACATTTTCGGACCCAGCCATTTTGGTTTAGTGCAGGAGGCTCCGCCTCTCTACGTGGAAGCAGAAATCCATCTTCCCCGATCTCCATTAATTACATTTTCCCATCAAATCCACTGACCCCCTATTTACATTGATCCGGTGGAAGCCTTACTCATCATACAAAACAAAGGTAATGAACATCGGCTCATTACCTTTTATCACTCAAATATTATTCCGTATGATTTAAGTAGTGGAGCATAGCGGACTATATAAATTACTGTTGTGCAAATATATAACCTAATTCGGAACTAAAAACGGAACTATATATGACAAATCACAATCAAGGGGGGAATAAACATCCCCCATATTATCATAAATTTTCTCGTTGTCATACTTTGTCGCTGGCCACAAGATTGATTGTAACATTATTCTCGGATTCAATCTCTTCTGCTTCCTTATCCTTAAATACATGCCCTTTAAGTCGTTCGCGAGGGGGTTCGCCATGATCGCAGTCTGCTTTCTTACATATCCACGTGAATAGATAGGCAATCCGTCTTTCAAGCACTGCCTCCCTCCGGATATGCTCTTTCTCCCTTTCGTTGGCCGCGATGAGATCTCGCTGGACTCCGCGAAGATATGTTGTCTGATTGGTGAAGCGTTCCTCCCAATCCTTTATGTCCTGCTGATGACGATCCTCCTTATCGGCGTTCATCTTCACAAGTTTTTCATTGCGATCCGTCAATTTTTGATTAAGTTCTGAGAGAGCCTCGTTCTGCTCTTTCCAGATACGCCACTCTTCGCTCTTACCCTGCATCTTGGCGTTATCCACGTTCACCTCCGCAAGTTTTGTCTCAGCCTCCTTTAGCCGCTTATTCTGCTTGCGGTACTGCCACGCGCCAAATCCTCCGAGCGGAGTTATAATACCGACTATCGTGCCGAGCATTGTCGTAATTTCTGTTATATCCATCTCATTTCTTAAATTTCTTTATCAACCATGCGATAATAAATAACACCACGACCGTTATCAAACCTCCGATAGCCATGCCTCCGAAGTCCATTTTAACCTTTTCCCATTTGCTTAGTTCGCGTTCCACCGGCACAATAGACGTAATAGAATCGGTCTTTATTGACTCCAATCGTGTATTTAGAGAGGAAAGAGAGTCCCGTAGCGTCTTATTCTCCGTTTCAAGTTCCTTCTCTCTCTGAGTGGCCCGATAGACATACTTCGTCTGAATCTGCCTCACAGTATCACCATGCACATTCAGAACTACCGTTTCTTTCTCCCGGTCAACAAGAGAATCGGATTTTGATTCCTTCTCCTTGCGCGATTCAAAGATCTTTAAAAGGTTGTTGAAGATAGCCGAAGTGTCGGCCTCCCTATATTCCGTCCTGACCGTTTCCATCGGAACATATCGGGGTACAGTCTTGCAAGAGGAGAGCATTGCAAGACAGATGAAAAGAAAGAAATAGATTGTTGCTTGTCTCATAGTCATGGTGTAAAAGTTATCGAATTTGTTCTGTTCACCCAGCCGTTGTAAAACCTCATCTGCGACGGAGACCGCTCCACGATCCTTGCATAGCTTCTAAGCCGTGCATTTTTTAATCTGTTGAAAACGGAAAGAGAATCAGCAGCATTGAGGGCTCCCAAAGTCTTGGGTCCTACAATCCCGTCAGCCACACATGAAAGAACCGTCTGCGCATCCCTCACCGCCTGTGTACCGTTAACCCATCGCCAGTCAACAAGCATCTGCGCTATGGATTGGTTGTGTATCTGGTCTGCCTTGCACGGATCCCAGAACATCTGTTTCAGAATCGCAAGCCATTCATCATATTGCAGAGTTTTCAAGTCATTTACTCCCGGCATAGGCTTACCCATCCTCTTGCGCCAATCCTTGAAAGTATTGAGAGTCACTCCGCACATCGTCGGGCCTCCCTTATCTCCGGTCACCACGTGATAGCCGCGGCTCTTCACCCGGTCGTAGATCTGACGAGGGGTAAGGCTATTCCAGATTTTCTTCTCGATTTCCTCCTTGGTTTGCCCCACCTCCCAAAGTAGGATATGTGGAACCATTTTCTCCATCTTTGCCATAATCAAATGTTCTATAGATTTTAACTTCCTGCTATTGTCGTGCCATTGCTTACCACCTTGAAATGCAGTGTACCGTTCTCTACGATCAGATAAGCGTAATTCTTGGAGTCGGTAGAGATTACCCATCCGTTCGCGCCATACTCACACCTGTAAGCCTGTGTCGTGAGGTCATAATCGACGCCGGGAGACGAACATCCAAGCGTTCCGGTGCAAACCGATGGGCCAGTCAGACGGCACTCCGACACCAGCTTCGCCGTATATTTACTTCCTTTCGGCACCGGTATTCGGTAAGATTTCGCGGTTGTTTTCGCGGTCTCGGATGTTCCGGAGGATGAAACGCCTCCGAGATAATACCTCATGGTGTCCGCCCCGACAGTAACCACCAGATATAACGCTATCGATGCCAATGGCAGTAACGTTGTCGAAGAGCCGCCGCTGGCAGATGCCGACAGCATAAATACCGGCACGGTTATGACAAGAACCCCGGAGTTTCCGGCAGTGCCGGAACATATCTGACCTTCCAGAGTTTTTGACGAAGGAGAAGAGAAGCTCGTTCCCAGCCCACCCACTGACGCCGTGCCATTGCTTCCCGCCGTATTTGTCGGCTGTGCCTCTGACACTTTCAGGATCCTGCCTGAATGAGTGGCCACAAGCCCTCCGTCAGCACCGAAAATATTCATGGCTTTCTGTGCCGGATCAAGTTCGATACGCTGGCCGTTCTTAACTCCCACGGACAAAAAACCAGTGAAGTTTCCGTTTGCATAAAGATTACCTAAATTATCCCACCACAGACTGCCTCCTGCCCGATACCCCGAACCATCCATGCGGTCAACCCCTTTGGCTATGCGTGAGGGGATTGTGATTCCGCTCTTCGGTTTCCATGTTGCCTCGGAGTCAGACCATGTGTAGTATTCTGCGAGGTCTTCCATGTCACCGCCATAGAATGCCGCGATTCCACCCCCTACGGCGTTCTCACTGTATGTGCCGCTT